>CAYMAE010000009.1:26201-52625 GCA_964388375.1 uncultured Ruminiclostridium sp. | reverse complement strand
GATATTTGTTTCATTAACTGTACATCTAAATAATACCACTAAAATATGATAAACCGCAATATCTACCAATATCCTCTCTAGCTTTTTAATGCAATAGGGGGAATACCACTTAAGGGTAGTAAATGAAAAACGACCTTCAGAAATCTCTGAAAGCCGCTTAAATGTTGGAGCCCTCAATCAGAATCGAACTGATGACCTCATCCTTACCATGGATGCGCTCTACCTACTGAGCTATGAGGGCTTATTAGTTTATCTGGAGCGGGTGAAGGGAATCGAACCCTCGCAATCAGCTTGGGAAGCTGATGTTCTGCCATTGAACTACACCCGCATGCACAAAGAACATGCAGCGAACTATATTTTAGCATACGTACATGGCTTTGTCTAGTCGCATTTCTAGGATACTTTGGGGGAATATGTTTTGTCAATTTAACTGGACATTTCCATTGATCTATTGCTATATATTTACCTCTTCATTTACACCCGAATAAACTATGCCACTAGAGGCATCCAGGGTAACGGTTATCCCGCTTTTTAATACCTTGGTTGCATGCTCAGCGCCACATATAACAGGGATATCAAGGCTTAATCCTACTATTGCTGCATGGGAGCTAAGATCGCCTTTCTCAGTAATAATCCCTTTTGCTCTTCTTAAAACACTCATAAGCTTATTACTGGTTTCGGGGATGACGAGGATTTCTCCTCCATTAAAATTCTTAAGTGCTTCTTCTTCATTCTGACATACGCATAAGGTTCCACTTGCTGTCTTCGCACTTACACCAATGCCCTGGGCAAGGATGTTTCCTACTATTTGAACCTTTAATATATTGGTCATGCCGGGAATTCCCATGGGAAGACCTGCAGTCAGAACCACCAAATCTCCACATTTTACAAGGCCTTTGTCTACAGCCTTTTCAACAGCATGTTCAAAAAGCTCGTCGCTGGTTTGTTTTTCTTTGAATAAAACAGGTACGACCCCCCACGACATGGATAATTGTCTATATACCTTTTCATTTATAGTGCATCCTATTATGGGGCATTCTGGACGGAATTTTGAAATCATTCTAGCCGTACTTCCCGTTACTGTAAGTGTGATGATTGCACCAGCATTCAAATCATGTGCTGTAGTGCAGGTGGCATGGCTAATAGCATTTGATACATTTGATATACTCTCAGGTAGCTCCATTTGATTAAAGCGTTTTTTATAATGAATTGCTGATTCTGTGCTTTCAGCTATTTTTGCCATAATCTTAACACTTTCAATAGGATATTTTCCTATTGATGTCTCACCTGATAGCATGATGGCACTAGTTCCATCATATATAGCGTTTGCAACATCACTAATCTCAGCCCTGGTAGGCCTTGGCTGAGTAATCATCGAATCTAACATCTGGGTTGCAGTGATAGACTTCTTCCCATGTGTCATAGCCTTTTTTATTAGTAGCTTTTGAATTCTAGGAAGCTCATTGTAGTTTATCTCAACACCCATATCGCCGCGGGCTACCATAATTCCGTCACTGGCCATGAGAATCTCATCAATATTCTCAACACCTTCGCCATTTTCTATCTTGGCTATTATGTGGATGTCCTGCGCGCCATTTTCTTCAAGCAAATTTCTTATGTCAATTATATCAGTTGCTGATCTAGCAAATGATGCTGCTATATAGTCAAAATCATTCTCAATTGCAAAGAGAATGTCATCAATATCCTTTTTACTAAGATACGGCATGTCTAGCTTAACACCCGGGATATTGAGGCTTTTGTTGTCTTTAATAACACCACTGTTGATTACCCTGCATATGACATCTGTATCAGTACAATCAGTTACGACCATCTCTACCAGGCCATCATCAATGAGTATTTTATCGCCTTTTTTAATAATCTGAGGCAAATCTTTATATGTGACAGAGACTTTATCTTTTGTGCCCAAGTAGTCCTCCGTTGTTAAAGAAAATATGTCATTAGGATTTAGCTCAACTGCGCCGTCTTCAAATTTCCCAACTCTTATTTCTGGGCCTCTGGTATCTAATAGAAGTGCCACAGGCTTTTTCATTTCTTTTCTAATTCTTTTAAGAGTTTTTACGCGTTCTAAATGCTCCTCTTGACTGCCGTGAGAGAAGTTTAGCCTTGCTACATCCATTCCTTCAGCTATCAGGCCTCTTAATATTTGTTCATTGTCTACAGCTGGACCAAGGGTACATATAATCTTTGTTTTTCTCATTAATTACAAACCTTTCTTAAATAGCCTTGGCTTCGTTCAATTTATTTAGTAGCAAGGCAAAGTTAGAATTCATCATCATCTGCTAAATTCGTTTAATTTCGATATCCACACATATTGTATTTACAAAGAAGTTTTCTATATATATTAGAGTCTTGCTACTCCACTATCTCTAGCAGCTTGGGCAACTGCCTTAGCAACAGCTTTACCTACTCTAGGGTCAAATGCTGCAGGAATAATGTATTCTGGGCTTAGTTCCTTTTCATCAATTAGACCTGCCAAAGCATACGCTGCAGCAATTTTCATTTTATCATTTATATCACTTGCTCTAACATCAAAAGTACCTCTGAAAATTCCAGGGAAGGCTAAAACATTATTGACCTGGTTTGGGAAATCTGAACGTCCTGTTGCTATAACTTTTGCTCCACCAGCCTTTGCCTCATCGGGTAGAATCTCAGGGGTAGGGTTTGCACATGCAAATATAATGGCATCATCAGCCATAGTTTTAACCATTTCGGTAGTAAGAGTTTTAGGAGCACTAACACCTATAAATATATCAGCACCCTTAATAACATCTTTTAAAGAGCCAGCTTTCTTTTCACGATTTGTAATAAGAGACATTTCGTCTTTTATTGGATTCATGCCTTCTTTGCGCCCTTCATAAATTGCGCCTTTACTGTCACAGAGTATAATATTTGCAAATCCGTCTGATAAAAGAAGCTTTGTAATTGAGATAGCAGCCGCTCCTGCACCGTTTACTACTATTTGGACAGCCTCTTTCTTTTTGCCCGTAAGCTTTAATGCATTGATCATGCCTGCTAGGGTAACTACTGCAGTACCGTGCTGATCATCATGGAAAATAGGAATATCACATTTTTCTTTTAACTTCTTTTCAATTTCAAAACATCTTGGAGCGGAAATATCCTCAAGATTTACACCACCAAAGCTTCCTGAAATCATATAAATAGTATTTACAATTTCATCTACATCCTTGCTTTTAATACAAAGTGGAAATGCGTCTACATCCCCAAATGCCTTGAATAGAACACATTTTCCCTCCATAACAGGCATTCCTGCCTCAGGACCTATATCACCAAGGCCTAAAACGGCCGTTCCATCAGTAACCACAAGACACATATTCCAACGTCTAGTTAAATCGTAGCTTCTGTTAACATCTCTTTGAATTTCACGACATGGCTCTGCCACACCTGGTGTATAAGCAAGGGAAAGGTCGTCCCTAGTTTTCACTGGAACAGTATTTACAACCTCTAATTTCCCTTTCCATTCTTCATGAAGTCTTAATGATTCTTTTGCGTAATCCATAGTATTTACCTTCCTTTATAAGCTTTTATAATATTTATAATCTTTAATAATTTTCTTTATCTTTAATACCCCTCTTATTATAAGTCAAAATGAGATATAAGAAAACACTCAGAAGCCTTAAATATCACTAAAGATATCTTGCTTTATCAAGCAGAATTTGTAGATTATAGACTCTCTTTATAGTATCTCGTTTCTCTATTATAGCATTGATTCACCGACTGTATTCCATAATCCAACTAAACCCTATTTTGTATTTAATTTTTAAGCTCTCCTAAGGCAATATTAAAAGGTGATATACAGGCCTATGTTAGATATGCGATGCAGATGAAGATCCTTCTATCTCTTGTGGCGACTGGTTTAGGTAATATGCCAGCCTACATGTACTATGCGTAAAGCAGATGAGCGTATTAGATGGACATAGAAAAAGTGCATATAAATGAACATATAAGAAAATATTGACATATAGATTATCTTTATGATATCATTTTAATATCATGATGATAATTATTGTATTGGAGGTTTTTATATGGACAAAAAATTATATTCTGATGAAATCGAGCTAAAAGCAAAAAGTGGTATGGGTATGCTATTACTCAGTATATTTTTGGTGCTTGTAGCCATTGCCGCATTTATTGTTGGTGTCATTCTTCTTGATGGACATTACTCTGTTTTGGGTGGAATAATTTTAGGTGCAAGTATTTTATATATGCTTGTTTGCTGGATTCCCTTCTTGGGTCTAAAAATTCTCAAGCCCCAGGAGGCACTCGTCCTCACACTATTTGGTAAATATATTGGCACTCTAAAAGGTGAAGGCTTTTACTATGTAAATCCTTTTGTATCTGCAGTTAATCCTGCAGCTGGAAAGGGCATGGCAAGTGGAATGGAAGATCAAAACCCTATTTCCACCATTAGCACAGGCTCCGGAGGCGTTAGTCTTAATCTTAATGATGTTTTCAGTAAGAAAATCTCACTTAAGGCTATGACTTTAAACAACAACAAACAAAAAGTCAATGACGCTCTTGGAAACCCTGTTGAAATAGGGATTGTAGTAATCTGGCGTATAGTAAACACAGCAAAAGCTGTATTTAATGTTGATAACTACAAGGCTTATTTATCAATTCAAAGCGATTCGGCACTACGAAATATAGCGAGACTATATCCCTATGATGTTGCCGATGCTGGCGAGGAAATGACTTTGAGAGGCAGCAGCCAAGAGGTCGCTGACAAGCTTAAGTCCGAGATTCAAGAAAGAGTAGAAATATCTGGTATAGAGGTTATGGAAGCAAGAATCACTCATTTAGCTTACGCACCTGAAATTGCAGCAGCAATGCTTCAAAGGCAGCAAGCTTCTGCAGTTATTGATGCTCGAAAGATGATAGTAGACGGTGCCGTAGGCATGGTTGAAATGGCTCTCGAGAAGCTTGGTGAAAACAATATCGTTCATTTAGATGAAGAAAGAAAGGCAGCCATGGTCAGCAATCTTTTAGTTGTACTGTGTGGTAATAAAGATGCTCAGCCCATAGTAAATAGTGGGTCGATTTATTAATATGGCCACTAATAATAGTTCCGATAAGAAACAAATATTGTTGCGTTTATCCCCTACATTGTGGAAGGAGCTTGCATCATGGGCTGAGAATGATTTCCGCTCCATAAACGGACAAATCGAGTATCTTCTCACCGAAGCAGTAAAGAAACGAAAAAAATTATCATAATTAATAACGGGGACGGTTCTGTTGAGAACCGTCCCCATAAGTGGTATCCATTATTCTAAAATCAGTTTAATTGCATTTCTCGTCGTTTCTTCGTCAAGTGGGCCTTCAGTTCCCCAAACAATGTGTCCCTCTTTATTTATTAAATATGTGGTAGGAATTCCTCTAACAGCATAGGTAATTGCTGCGTCCTGTTCTGTATCGAAGAACACAGGAAACGTATAATTATTATCCTCCACATGCTTCTTCCCTTTTTCGACAGTTTCTCTTGAGCCGTCAGCTAGGTCAACCATGAAAAACATAATTTCATCTTGGGAGTATTCCCCGGATATCTTGTTAAAGTGAGGCATTTCTTGCTTACATGGAGAGCACCAGCTTGCCCAGAAATTTAGTACAATGGGCGTGCCAATGTAATCAGAAAGCTTTACAGTGTTTCCATCATAATCCTGAACCGTGAAATCAAGATGATTTATTGGCTCATCTGCGCCCTCTTCTTGTCCGGGCGATTGGTTAGAATTAATCAAATCATTTTCAGCATTATAACGTGCTGTCAAATAATTGTAGGCTATTACAGCTAAGACAATAAACAATATAAATCCTATAATATAAATTAAGGCTTTTACTTTTTTATTCATAGTAATATCTATGCCTAGCACCTTTTAAGTAATTGGCCAGGCTACTCCTTTTCTTTTCTTCTTCTATTCTTATTGGCTATTTTTAACCTTACAATTTCCTTTTTAACCTACCTTTTCACTTTTTAGACGCTTTTTATTTAAGTTAGGAAGCCAAGCATTCTTCCAAGAAGCCCCGTCATCATGCCAATGCCCAATAATACTAAAATAGCACCCGAAATTATGTTAATTACTCTATAGTTCTTCTTAATGAAATCGAAAACCCCTTTTAGCTTATCTAAAAGTAAAGCAGATACTATAAAGGGTATCCCTAGGCCCATTGAGAAGCTTAATAGCATAAGGATCCCCTTAAAACTCTCCTGTGAACTTGCCGCAAGCATCAGAGCGGAACCTAAAAACGAACCAATGCATGGAGACCAGCCAATTGAAAAGATTATGCCAAACAAAACTGAGGATAAAAGTCCTAGCTCTTTTTGCTTAAAATCTATGGCTTTATTATTGTTTACACCAGGTATTTTAATAATTCCGATATAATTAAGCCCAAACAATACTATTATTGCGCCTGCAATTAGATTAATCCACTTCGAATTGCTTACAATTAAACCACCTAGAGTCGCTGCAAATGCTCCTAATATAACAAAGACTACAGTAAAGCCAAAAACAAAGCCCAGAGAATTTCTCAGCGTCTTACTTCGGTTTTCTGATCCGCCTGCAAAATACGAAATATATATAGGCAGCATTGGTAGCATGCAAGGGGAAATAAAAGCAACTATTCCCTCTAAAAATGTTATTAAATAATTCAATTATTGCTCCTCGTCTTTTTTATTATTTTACTATAGTTTCTACATTTATTCTGTAACATAATTACACAATTCCCTGCTAATATTACTTATAAAATTCATGTAAAAAAATTTTACATGAAAATAAAAAGCCAGGGAATAATTCCCTGGCGAGCACTCTAATAATTTAATATACTTCTAAACCCTAACATCAATACTTTGTCCTAGATGAGGGCTAACACTTTGTTCTAATGCCTGTAGCATTGTATCCATATTTATTTCAGAACCTTCCATAGCCATCTTCAACACCGCTACGTCAACTTGTTGCTGTACTTGGCCATGATTCATTATTACTGATAAAGCTGCGATGTCCATAAAAATCAACTCCTATTATTATTTATACCCAGTTTATCACAGGATAAATCAAGATGATTATCAGCAGAAATAGTCTATGCACCAGAGCATGTTATAGTTAGGTGACTATTTCTAGTTAAAAATATAACACTAAATATACAAAAAATCATGTATAATATATATCAAACCCATTAAAGAGGAGGTACCGCTTATGAGTTTTAGTGGCCTAGATAAGAGGTGGATAACACCGTTAGCCGATAAGGCAATAAAGTGCAGTGGAATAAATCCTGAGCTTTATAGCAAATATGATGTGAAAAGAGGTCTTCGTGACATTAGTGGCGTAGGAGTTCTTGCAGGACTCACCGAAATTGGTGAGATTCACGCATATAATATTGAAGACAATAAAATGATTCCTTGCGCTGGAAAGCTTTATTATCGCGGTTATGACATTGAGGAAATTGTCCAGGACTCTTGGGACAACGATAGATTTTGCTTTGAGGAAATTTCCTATTTGCTTCTATTCGGTGAATTACCCAAGGAAGAGACCTTAAAATTGTTTATTAGCAACTTAAGTCAATATAGGACGCTACCTTCTGACTTTACCCGTGACATGATTATGAAGTCACCTGGTCAGGATATGATGAACATGATGTCGCGTTCTGTTTTATCTCTTTATAGTTTTGATGATAATCCAGACGATAATTCAATTGATAATGTATTAAGGCAAAGTCTTCAAATGATTGCCTATTTCCCACTATTAGCTGTATACGGCTATCAAGCATACAATCATCTATATAATAAAAAGAGTTTGTTTATACACACTCCAATTCCCGAATTAAGTACTGCCGAAAACATTTTGCATATGTTAAGGCCTGATAGTAAATACACAAAACTAGAGGCCATGCTTCTTGACTTAGCTTTAGTGCTTCACGCTGAGCATGGTGGAGGTAACAACTCATCTTTCACCACCCATGTAGTCACTTCTACCGGGACTGATAGCTATTCGGCAATTGCTGCAGCCTTGGGATCTTTAAAAGGTCATCGCCATGGTGGAGCAAACTTGAAGGTTGTTCAGATGTTTGAGGAGATAAAGCGTGAAATCAAGGACTGGAAAGATGATGAGGAAATTGAGGCATATCTTCAGAAGCTTCTTAACAAGGAGGCCTTTGACCAAACAGGATTAATTTACGGCATGGGTCACGCTGTTTATTCTATTTCAGACCCTAGAGCTGATATTTTCAAGAAACATGTAGGCGATCTTGCCCACCAAAAGGGCTTAGATGAAGAGTTTGGTCTTTACTCAAAAATAGAGGCTCTGGCGCCTGAGGTAATAAGTCGAAGCCGAAAAATATATAAAGGCGTTAGCGCAAATATAGATTTTTACTCAGGCTTTGTTTATCGTATGCTTGATATTCCACTAGAGCTTTTTACCCCTATTTTTGCAATCTCCCGCATATCAGGGTGGAGCGCTCATAGGATTGAAGAAATCGTCAATAATGGAAAGATTGTTCGTCCAGCATACAAGAGTGTTGCTCCAAGACGCGATTATGTTCCTTTTAAAGATAGAGACTAATCATATTTATAACGCAAGATAGTGCGTGTCAGGCGTGTATTCCTTACTCAGAAAGCCTGATATAAACCAAGGGAAGTACTCTTGCATTTGTTGCATCAAATAATTGAGCACAACAACATAGGGCATATATATATAATTTAGAACCATTTTATCATCGATATAGTAGTACCAGTTTAGGTTAAACTCATCTCGGCTTATAATGGTTAGCCCAGAAAAATGATAAAAAACTAAAGGGTGATCGTTAATATATATTTTTTCATCCTTTATGATTACATTATAATTTTGTATGTTCCAGAGCGCAGTATTTACCCCTAGACTCCTTACTATGTGAACGTTATCATATGTATCTGGCCAGCTCTCAACATATCTTTGGTCACCGAATAGCTTTCGAACGGGATCTGCTGCAATAGGGCATTCTAGCAAGCATTGTTCTTCCCACTTAGAAACTGCTTTTTGAGCAGTTTTATTATTTTTACATCCAACAAAACCCGTGTTAAAAACACCTGAAGACCTATAATATTGAAGAAAATCTCTAGCATTACGATGATGAGTCAAATACAAATTTGCTTCAGGGTTTTCATTGAAAATCTCATCGGGGCTTGAAAAGAAGAAAAGATCCGCATCTAAGTGGGCAAAATATTTACATTCAGTATAGTTGTTCATAATATAGTGTAAAAACACAGGCTTTAATGTCCAGCAAAAGGCTTGAAAGGGTCTTTCATTCTTTACTCTTTCAAGCATGGGGCCTTCAACCTCTTTAAGCATGATGGGTATAACTTCAGCAATATTGATTCTATTTAATATATGCCATACTATATCGTTAACACAAAGGACAAAAATCTTAAAATCATTATGATTAGCCTTTAATGATGAAAACATGGCAAGAAACTTAAACAAATGGTCCTGGGAGAGTATGGTTGTAAAATGAAACTTATTCATAATTAAAATTATCATCCTTTCTTTTCTCATTAAGCCTTAACATTCTCTCTAAGCTTATATTGAAGGCCTTTTTTAACAATATAGATAGATGCCGTAAAAAGCAGTTTACGTCCTCTTCTTCTTTTAAGATTGATATTATTTTTGCATATTGATTTATTTTTGGTGATATTTTGATTATCGTTCCTCTAAGGTTTTCCTGTGCAGGTGAAAAAAAGCGCCTTCGCATTGTCTGTAATGCTTCTAAAAAAAGCTCTAAAATTGCGTGATACTCAGGACTTTGTAAGATTGTATAAATTTCCTTTGTTATTTGATTTTGATCATCCCTGTTTATCCCCAAGCTATCGCTCATGCATACTAAGGGAACATCTATAAAGTAGATGCTATTATATTTGTCACACATGTAGTTGACGTTGATTAATAGATCATCCGATCTATAATTTGCCGGGTGTTCCTGATGAATGCTCACAATATGGTCGGCCATTACAAATTTACTGCCCGATTTATACAGACGAATCCCTAAATCATAGTCCTCATAACCGTATCTGACAATATTAGTGTCAAACATACCTACGTCCAGGACCTTTTGATGTTCTACCGAAAGATTATTGGTTAAGCAAAATTTCCAGGGTAGATAATAATCATCAAAGTTTCTTCCAAATTGCCTCAAGATGGTTTTTAAATCATCAATAAAACTATAATCAAGATCAAAACTATTCGGCCAGATATCATTATTCTTTATCCAATCTTCTGTTACAAGAGGATAGCCGTCCCAATATAGCGAAAGTGGCTTAATCCCCATCTTATCACGCATTTTTTCGAAGTTAGCCCTTTGCTCGGGCGAAAAACCTTTATAATAGTAAGTGTAGACCCTTCTCCAAAAAAGACCACAGGCCACTACATTAGGCTCTTCATGAATCTCTAGATGCTGATTTATGTAATCCTTATTCGCGAGCATATCGCTATCATGGAATATCAAAATATCGCCCTTGGCCCTTAATACTCCTTTGTTTCTTCCATTTGCGATTCCTTCATTTTTCTCAATTCTTATAGCTTGCATAGGATATTTTAGCCTGAATTTTTTAAGCATCTCCATGGTATTGTCAGTAGAGCCATTGTCAATGACAACTACCTCAACATCGTCGTTGTCATAGCTCTGAAGATTTAGTGCCGTCAGATTCAGATAAAGTCTTTCCTTAGAATTATATGATGGAATTATAATACTAGCCTTCATATGGCTCAGCATCCTTCCTAAAATATCTTTTATACCAATCAATGGTTCTGGCAAGCCCCTCTTCAATAGTAAATAGAGGCTCCCATCCTAGTGTTTCTCTTGCCTTTTGGGCTGATAAGTATTGATGCTTAATTTCATTGCTGCCTTGATTTAGTATAATCGGTTCTAAGTGGCTATCCATAAGCTTAAGTATCATGGCAACCATATCTTTTACTGACAATTGGATTTCGTTACTGAAATTAAAGGCTTGCCCTGCAAGTCCTAGCTCACTCATTTTTTCTGCTAAGAGAATATATGCTTCAACCGCATCCTCTACATAAAAGTAATCCCTTATAAATGTTCCATCGCTGCGTATTATTGGTGGCTTTTCGTCTAGGATTCTTGATATTGTCTGAGGAATAATTCTATTGAAGTTTAAATCCCCACCACCATAGAGATTTCCACAGCGAGTAATGCATACCGGAAGGCCATAGGTCTTATGATAAGCCTGTGCAATTAAATCGGTACAGCTTTTTGACACATCATAAGGATGCTTTCCTTGAAGTGGCATATTCTCATCATAAGGTAGTCTAACTTGGTCTCCATACGCCTTGTCGCTAGACGCCACTACGATGTTTTCGACTAGAGGACTCCTTCTGGCTGCCTCTAAAAGATTATATGTACCTCGAATATTTGCTTCAAAGGTTCCAAGAGGATTTCGGTTGGCAATTCCAACGATTGCCTGTGCCGCTATATGAAAAACGGTTTGAATTTCGTACTCTCCTAAAATACGTTCCAAAAGCTTTTCATCCTCAAGCTCTCCTACCACCATATTGACCTTTTTATATTCATTCGTTGTATATAAATTAGATTTTGGCACTATATCACGCACAAGGCCCGTCACATTTGCTTCAAGATTTATTAACTCTTTTGTAAGATAGCTTCCTAAAAAGCCTGTGCATCCTGTTATAAATACATTTCTACCTTTCCAAAAACCCATCCTACCATGCCCTCCATAAAGGATTATTATCATCACATCGCTGATTAATCTTCAAAATATCATTATAGGTATCGCATGCTGTCCAAAAGCCATCATGCAAATAGACAGCAAGTTCACCGTCTTTTGCTAAATTTTTTAAAGGATCCTGCTCTAAAATACAGTTTGTATCATCATCAATATAGTCAAAGATTTCGGGTTCAAATACGAAGAAGCCCCCATTAATTATTCCCTCCGACCCATCTTTTTCGGAAAACGATGTCGCTATGCCGTCCTGGGTTGTTAGAATACCGTATTGCGTCTTCTTGTTTACACCGGTTACGGTTGCGATTTTTCCCATCTTTTTGTGATAGGCCAAAAGCTTGTTGATATCTACATTTGATAGCCCGTCCCCATAAGTGAGCATAAATGTTTCATTGCCTAAATCTTCTCTAGCTCTCTTTATTCGACTTCCAGTCATTGTCTCAGAACCTGTATCTAGAAATGTTATTTTCCAGTCTTCAACGGCTTCAAAAAACTCAAGGGTCTCTTGAACAGTATCCAGTTTAAAATTATGTTGTTTCCATTCATATTCCATAAAATATTCTTTGATTTTTTCTCCTTTATAGCCTAAGAGCAGCACAAAATCATCAAACCCAAAGTGTTTATAATTCTTCATAATATGCCAGAGCATTGGCTTTCCACAAACATTAGCCATGGGTTTAGGCATGTCCTCTGTAAGCTCGTACATTCTTAGCCCTCTCCCCCCGCATAAAATAACAACCTTCATTTTCACTCCTCCAATTTTGTTGTAGCAGTTCAACCTATACTAATATCTTATGTCCAAGCCTAAAAAGGGTGAAAGCCATAAAGGAGATGTTTTTGTGATGCATTAATTACACCTATTATGATAGAATATAAATAATCACAGTAATTAGGAGGGAATGTATGGATAATTTTGTTTTTAATAATCCAACCAGGATAATATTCGGTAAAGATACCGAGCTTTCAGTAGGGCAAGAAATCAAGCGCTACGCTAATAAGATTCTACTTCATTTTGGAGGTGGAAGTGTAAAAAGGACTGGACTTTACGATAAGGTCATTAAATCCTTGAAAGATGCTAATATTGAGGTGTACGAGCTTCCAGGAGTCAAACCTAATCCTCGTCTTGCATTAGTTCAAGAGGGTATTAAAATATGCCGCGAAAATGATATTAAATTTATTCTTGCAGTCGGTGGTGGTAGCACGATTGACTCATCAAAGGCTATTTCTGTAGGCGTACCTTATGAAGGCAATGTCTGGGACTTTTACGAGGGCAAGGCAACCCCTAAGGAATCATTGCCTGTTGGTACTATTTTAACAATCCCTGCAGCAGGTAGTGAATCTAGTTTGAGTTCTGTAATTACTAATGAAGATGGCTGGTATAAGCGTGGATTAAATTCTGCAAAGTTGTATCCTGTCTTCTCTATTATGAATCCTGAGCTCACCTACACCCTACCCGATTATCAGACCGCATGCGGTGCTGCTGATATTATGGCACATTTAATGGAGCGCTATTTTACTTGCACACCTAATGTTGAATTAACCGATAGGCTAATAGAAGCAACCTTTAAAACAGTAGTAAATAACGTTCCTCTGGCACTAAAAACTAATGATGATTACAATTCAAGAGCTGAAATAATGTGGAGTGGAGCAATAGCTCACAATGGTCTTCTTAATACAGGAAGATTGGGTGATTGGGGATCCCACGCTATCGAACACGAGCTTAGCGCCATTTATGATATTGCCCATGGTGCAGGTCTGTCAATAGTATTCCCAGCCTGGATGAAGTATGTATATAAGCGTGATATAAATAGATTTGCTCAATATGCCATAAGAATTTGGAATATCGACGACAATCTTTTCGATCTCGAGAATGTAACCTTAAGAGGAATCTCCGCACTTGAGAATTACTTTAATTCTATTGGTCTTCCCACTAGATTAAGCCATGCCGATATTGACGAGAAACATCTTGAGGAGATGGCTGATAAATGCAGCTTCTCAGATACAAAAAAAACCGGGGCAGTTATGCAGCTTAATAAAGATGATATCCTAAATATATATAAGTTAGCACTTTAAAACCAACCACTTATATTTATTTCTATAACTTCAGATGCTGTTGCCTGCAACGATTTAGCGTTCCGGAAAAACATCCGGTTTTTAGTCGTACTTCGCTACGCAATCCATGCTCCGTTTTAAATCGTAGCAGGCACTCCACACAATAATTACTTGAATAATTAAGCTGTAATTGTACGGCTAAGCATTCCTAACAATACCACAAGCCAGCCTTTTCCCAGCGTTTCCTGAAGGCTGGCTTCTGTAATCATCAGGGTTCTGATGAATTATTACCGTTCTACCTATTATCTGCGCCGGGGTAAACCTATCAGTATAAAAGGCTAAAAATGCGTACCCGTCATTTGCAAAAAGTACGGGCATATCTCCTGTATGTAAGGGGTGGGGAGTATTTGTAGGGTTGTAGTGACCTAATGCAGCCTTAAATGGGTCATTTCGATTTCCTACCTCACATGTATTTCCTTCATGAAGATGAAATCCAAATGGGTTGACGCCCGGTTTGTCAGCAGTTGGTGCAATCGTATCTGGTAAATTATATATCTCGGCTACAACTAGTGTTCCGCTATGAGCCTTAAAGAAACTCACCGTGCCATTTATAGATGGTGCAATAGGCCCACCAGTTATCTCGGCTTTGGTCGAAGGTTTCTGGGAACGAATAGTATTTGTAAAATAATTAATATTTCTTATTCTCATGTCGTGCTCACATACAATTATTACTAGTACATGATATGCTCAACTTGGACTATAGTGTCAGTTGCACCCGTCTAATTGGCATTCATAGCTTTTTTCATCTTAAATACATAGTCAGAAACATAAGATGCTGCATCCTTACCATATCGAGCTATCAATTTCATAATTGCAGAGCCCACGATAATACCATCAGCGTATTGTGTCATTATATTTGCATGCTCGCAGGTTGAGATTCCAAATCCAACGGCACAGGGAATGTCGGGATTAACCTTGCGAACAAGCTTAATCATATCCTCAACATCTGTCTTGATTTTGCTCCGTACTCCTGTTACGCCGAGGGAGGATACACAGTAAACAAAGCCCTCCGCTTCTTTTGCAATCATTTCTATTCGGTGTTGCGATGTAGGAGCAATCAGGCTAATAAAATCAAGCCCATATTTTTTACAAGTTGGTGCAAACTCATCTTTTTCTTCAAAAGAGACATCCGGCAAAATAAGGCCATCCATCCCAATCTCTGCGGCTGTCTTGATAAATCTATCGGTACCATATGCGAAGACTACATTTGCATATGTCATGAATACCATAGGAACATTTACTTCCCGACGAAGGTCTTTAACCATATCAAATATTTTGTCAGTAGTAACTCCTCCTGAAAGGGCACGCATGCTAGCTTCTTGAATAACCGGGCCCTCAGCTGCTGGGTCAGAAAATGGTATTCCTAATTCAATAAGGTCAGCGCCTTTAGCCACCATTTCGCGTACAACCTTTGCGGTGGTGTCTAAATCTGGATCACCACAGGTAATGAACGGAATAAACGCTTTGCCATATAAAAATGCTTTATTAATATTACTCATAAATATCTTCACCCCTATATCTTGCTATTGCAGCACAGTCCTTGTCGCCTCTTCCAGAAATATTGATTACAATTATTTTATCCTTTGACATCTTAGGAGCCATCTTTATAGCCTTTGCCACTGCGTGAGCCGACTCGATAGCCGGTATAATACCTTCTGTTCTGCTTAAATATTCAAAAGCCTCCACTGCCTCATCATCGGTGATGGCTACATACTCTGCCCTCTTAGAATCATGAAGCCACGAGTGTTCAGGGCCAACACCAGGATAATCAAGGCCCGCAGAAATCGAATAAACCGGGGCAATCTGACCGTATTGGTCCTGGCAAAAGTAGGACTTCATGCCATGAAAAATGCCTGGTTTCCCTGTGGTAATAGTTGCAGCAGTTTCGAAAGTGTCTACTCCACGGCCTGCAGCCTCACAACCAATCAATCGTACAGACTTGTCATCTATGAAATTATAGAAGGCTCCAATTGCATTGCTGCCACCGCCAACACATGCAATTACTGCATCAGGCAACCTTCCTTCCTTTTTAAGAATCTGTTCTTTGATTTCCATGGATATAACCGACTGAAAATCGCGCACAATGGTTGGAAACGGATGCGGCCCCATGACAGACCCTAGGCAATAATGAGTATCGTCAATACGATTTGACCACTCGCGCATTGCCTCAGATACTGCATCTTTAAGCCTTGCCGTGCCTGTAGTCACAGAGATAACCTCTGCCCCTAAAAGGCGCATGCGGTATACATTGAGGGCTTGGCGTTCTGTGTCCTCTTTACCCATAAAGATTACGCACTCCATGCCCATTAATGCTGCTGCCGTAGCTGTGGCCACGCCATGCTGTCCCGCTCCTGTCTCTGCTATTAGCCTTGTCTTTTCCATCCTTTTTGCTAAAAGAGCCTGGCCTAAAACATTGTTAATTTTGTGGGAGCCTGTATGATTAAGGTCCTCACGTTTTAAGTAGATTTTTGCTCCACCTAAATCCTGCGTCATTTTATTCGCAAAATAAAGACGGCTAGGTCTTCCAGCATACTCGTTAAAAAGCTCTGATAGTTCATTACGAAAATCTGCATCATTTTTATAGTGTTCATATGCTTTTTCAAGTTCAATTACTGTGTTCATGAGAGTTTCAGGGATAAACTGTCCTCCATGTGCTCCAAATCTTCCTTTTTTCTGTTCCATACTTTCTCCTTTCTCGCCCCTTACAATAGCTATAAATTCTTGTATTTTGTCAAAAGCCTTGCGCCCTTCTATTTCAACTCCTGTGCTTGTATCAATACCAAAAGGCTTGCATACTTTTATTGCTTCGGATACATTTTCAACTGTGAGACCACCTGCTAGAATAAAAGGTCTATTAATAGTTGATACATGTGACCAATCAAAGGTTTCCCCTGTGCCCCCTACGCCATTATCTAGTAGAATCATATCTGCCTGAGACTCCATTGCATGGATTACATCCTGCTTCGATGAAATAGAAAAGGCTTTAATTATTGGCATGGAGTCTTGTGATATAAAACCGCTAGCGCTCATTGAAGCTAAACAATTTACAGGCAAAGATTGTGGGTTACTGCTCCGGTTTATAGAGTACTTTAGCACGCCTTTTAGCTTGCGAAGCTTCCTAATATAGCTGTTGCTCTCTTTACCGTGAAGCTGAATTATGTCGATAATGCCCTGTGATGCCAGTTCAGCCACAAACTCTAATTGTGCATCTACAAAGACACCTACAACTTTAATTCTGTTATCAAGCCTTTTTTTTAACTCTGCCGCTTTTTTTGGTGTAATATATCTTCTACTATTCTCAACAAAGACAAAGCCCACATAGTCCGGCAAAAGGGTATTTACATATTCAATATCGCTATTTTGTTTTAAACCACAAATCTTAACCAGCGTCATGTTACGCCCCTCAAGCTTTCTAAAATTTTCTTTTTGTCTGATGCACGCATTAGCGTCTCACCAATCAAAACTGCATCTACATTCATATTACGTAAAGTCTTTATATCTTCTGGTGTTCTTATGCCACTTTCAGCGATAAACAAAATATCATTAGGGACTAGGGAACGAAGTCTTTTGCAATTTTCCATATTAACGGAGAAATCCTTTAGATTACGATTGTTGACTCCAATCATTGTGGCCCCTGCATTAATTGCTATTGAAATTTCCGCTTCGTCGTGTGCTTCAACAATCGCTGCAAGGCCAAGACCTCTACAAAGCTCTAAATATTGCCGTAATGTTAGCGCATCAAGAATAGAACAAATAAGCAACAGCGCATTGGCTCCTATGACCTTAGCTTGATAGATCTGGTACTCATCAACAATGAAATCCTTGCGCAGCATTGGAATGGAAACAGCTCTTCGTATATCTTTGAAAATATCATCCGATCCTAAAAACCATCTGGGTTCTGTAAGACAGGATATACAATCAGCACCTGCGTGGACATATTCCTCTGCGATTTTAATATGAGCGAAATCTTCTGCAATAATACCCTTTGAAGGAGATGCCTTTTTAACCTCACATATAAAGCTGATGCCTGGCTTTATTATTGCGGCCTCAAATAATTTACCGTCTGCTAACCTGCTTTCGGAGCACATCTTTTTCAAAGCATCCAGCGACACTTGTTCTTTATCTTTTACTACACGCAATCTTGCATAGTCGGCAATTGTTTGAAGAATCGTTCCCATAGCTACTCCTTTTTTAATACACTCATTCTACTCAGATTTTTAACAAACGCACCTTTACGCTCCATTTTCCGTTTTCAAACTTGAAAATATAATTGGTAATAACCACTAATTTATCTTGAGCAGATAATAAAGCTGTTAAGCTTATCCATTGCAGCACCCGAGTCGATGAGGCTTGCAGCAAGTGCTACTCCCTCTTTTATGGTGTTTGCTTTTTTCGCTATAAACAAGGCTGTCCCCGCATTTAATAAAACAGCATTTCGTCTCGCGCCCTTTTCTCCTGATAAGATTCTACAGGTAATATCAGCGTTTTCGCCAGGTGTCCCTCCAACAAGCTCACTTTTATTGCTTCGTTCAAATCCAAAATCCTCAGGATGGATTATGTACTTTTTATAAGTCCCATCTCTCAATTCACAAACAGAGGTTGGTGCGCTCACAGATATCTCATCAAACTTATCTTGCCCGTAAACAACCATGCCGTTTTTTACACCAAGGCTATGTAAAACTCTTGCCAATGGCTCAACCAACGACTCGTCATAGACTCCTAATAGCTGCATGGAAGGAGACGCTGGATTTGTAAGCGGCCCTAATATGTTAAACACTGTCCGGATCCCAAGTTCTTTTCGAATCGATCCAACATATTTCATGGATGTGTGATATTTCTGTGCAAAGAAAAAGCACATCCCCACACTATTTAAAAGCTCGATACATTTTTGTGGTGATTGTTCTATGTTCACTCCAAGCGCTTCTAAGCAATCGGCCGTACCGCATTGTGATGAGGCTGCTCGATTTCCATGCTTTGCAACCTTCACGCCTGCTGATGCTATAACCAGGGCAGAGGTAGTAGAGATGTTGAAGCTTTGTGAGCCATCTCCACCGGTTCCCACAATTTCAAGTAGATCCATATCATGCTCGACCTTGATAGCATGGTCTCGCATGGCTGCAGCACAGCCTGATATTTCATCAATAGTCTCTGTTTTTGTACTCTTTGTTGATAGCGCCGCAAGAAAGGCTGCATTTTGTACCTGAGTGGTCTGTCCACTCATGATTTCATTTATGACAGCATAGGCTTCGTCATAGCCCAAATCCTGTTTATCTACAATTTTTATGATTGCTTCCTTAATCATTTTTCAATCTCCTTTACTAAATCATTTCATCTGCCATTTTTAGCGCTTTTACAACCGCCTCAGCCTTGTTTATACACTCCTGATACTCTTTTTCGGGAACCGATTCTGCAACTATTCCCGCTCCACTTCTAACAAACACTTTTCCGTTTTTTTTATAGGCTATTCTTATGGCTATGCAGGTGTCCATATTGCCTGTAAAATCAAGGTAGCCGATAGCTCCACCATAAATTCCTCGTTTATTATTTTCAATGTCATTTATTAGCTGACAAGCCTTGGTTTTCGGTGCACCCGAAAGTGTCCCGGCTGGCAAGATTGCATCAATTGAATCTAGTGCGCTTTTTCCTTCTTGAATTTCACCACGGACGATGGATTCAATATGCATAACATGCGAATACCTCGAAATAGTATGGTGTTTTTCCACCGCAATACTATCTGATTTACTTATCTTGCTTATGTCTTCCATGCCAAGATCCACCAGCATATCATGTTCAGATAGCTCCTTAGGGTCTGCAAGTAGCTCTTTTTCCAGTCTTTTATCCTCTTCCTCAGTCTTGCCTCTTGGTCTAGTTCCTGCCAGCGGATACGTGCGCAGAATGCCATCCTCTAGCTTTATCAATGTTTCGGGTGAGGCCCCTATGATCTCTATATCATCACTTGAGAAATAGAACATATACGGTGATGGATTTAATGTGCGAAGAACACGATAGGCATTAAACAGGGTACCGTCATACTTTGCTTCGAGTCTGTTTGATAGAACAATCTGCAGAACGTCACCTTTCTTAATATGATGCTTCCCGAGTTCCACCATCTTGCAATACTCATCCTTATCAAATAATGCTGTTATCTCGGACTTAAGTCTGCCTGGGCTATCCTTTTGAGGCGAACCACTTTTAACTAGCTCGGCCATTTGCTTAAGTTCCAAAACTCCACGATTATATTCTTTCTCATAGCTTTCTAGATTAATGTTCACAATTAGGATAATTTTTTGCGCAAAATTATCAAATGCAATAACCTTATCAAAAAGCATGAGGTCAACATCCTTGAATTCTTCTGTGTCCTTGGCATTTAAGTTAAGAGATGGTTCAGCATACTTAATATAATCGTAAGAGAAATACCCCACCAGTCCTCCTGTAAATGGTGGAAGGCCCGATAACTTTACGCTTTTATGACTTTCTAGTACCTGATTAATATACTTACCTGGGTTAGTTGTTTTAAATGTCAGTTCACCTGACTTCATTTGGCCATTAACACAGGTAACCTCAAGCTTTGGGGCATAGCCAAGAAATGTATACCTTCCCCATTTTTCGGTACTAGAAACTGACTCCAACATATAGCAATGAGCTGAAATGTTCATAAGTACCCTCATCACTTCTATTGGTGTTTTGATGTCCGACAAAATCTCCATACTAAGTGGAGCAGTCTTATACTCGCCACTTTGTGCAATAGCCTTGATCTTGCTTAATTCTGGATAAACCATAAATGGCACACCTCCTTTTTTGTCAAGAAACAAAAAAGTCCTTGACAGAATTTTATAGATTCTGTCAAGGACGAATAAACTATTATCCGTGGTGCCACCTTGATTCACGACAAAAGTCGTGCGCTTAGCAGGATACTAACATATCCCCGGCAACTCACGTATGCCCTCACGTTGCAGAGTACTCTTACAAATATAATCTGTAATTTGTCTGCACCCTCAGCGGTCCATTTGATGATTTGCTTTCCGTCTGATTCTCAGCCTCTCAGACTCTCTGTGGGAGCATTATCACCGTTATCTCCACCTCAACGGTTTAGTGTTCGCGTTATTAAATTACTAGCATGATACCACGGGAAAAATGTTTTGTCAATTACTATTTTCTCTCATAATTCTACCTTTTAAATCATTGATTTTTGCTTTTACTTAGAGCTTTAACTTGGAAATTTCCTACCTATTAAAATAGAATATTTATATGTACAAGCATTAAATTACGTGGTTCACAGTATAATTGTGTGAGGTGGTATTAATGAAGTGCAATTATATTAGAACTCAGACAATTAAGGACCAGCTATACCATAATAAGGTGCTGATGGTTGATCTAAAAATCAATTATCCCTACTTAGAGCCGGGATATAGTGGAAACTCAGCACGCTTTAATATGCATTATAGACAAAGGGCAAAGAAAAATTACCGATATGCATCATCAAGATTTTATCAAGCTGCAATCAAGCATTATAAAGTAAGCCAGACTCAAGATTTCCCTTTCCATAATTTTGAGTTCTTAGAAGTGTTCGAAACTACATATTGTAATAGGCCACTGATAAGTCTATTCTTTGATGTTTATGAATTCACCGGCGGCGCACATGGAACTACCGTTAGAAAGGGCAATACTTGGGACATGAGAAAAGGAACCTTACTATCATTAGAATACCTGTTTGTGAATGATTACTATTATGTTCCGGTTATGTTAGCTTACATCGAATCAGAAGCCACTAGAAGACAAATAACAGGTATGGATCATTATTTTGATAATTTAAAAGAGAATATTAAGAACTTTTTCGATCCGAAGAATTACTATTTAGATGAAAATGGCATAGCAATTTTTTATCCGCTCTATACAATTGCCCCCTACGCCTCAGGAATACAGGTTTTTGTAGTACCTTATGAGCTTTTTGGCGAAAATTTGCGATATAAGTTTAGATAAGGTGTGGCTTATAGTAAGCTCAGGCCACATCATTGCTTTTTAGCGAAAAACTACGATATAAGTATTTTTAAGTGTAATCCTGGATGTGATTATGGGGGCGTAAGTCTGTTATACAGACATATCAGAAAAATCGTCCCCCACTATCACAGATTACTATCCTAGAATTAACAGACCTAGGCCCATTACAATCATTCCTAGTATTAGCCCCCATATTGACATATGATGCTCTCCGTAATCCCTTGCAGAGGGCAATAGCTTGTCTAATGATATATACACCATGATACCAGCCGTAGCTGCAAATACTATGCCGAAGATGGCATCATTCATAAATGGAGCTAATACCAGGTAAGCTAATATAGCACCTACTGGCTCGGCCAATCCTGATAATAAGGACATACCAAATGCTTTTTTTCTATTACCGGTTGCACAATAAATAGGCATTGCAACAGAAACACCTTCAGGAATATTATGAATTGCTACAGCGATTGCAATTGCTATTCCAACAGAAGGATCATTTATGGCCAAAAAAAATGTGGCCAGGCCTTCAGGAAAATTGTGTATTGCGATTGCTAGAGCCGCAAGCTTTCCAGTTTTTATAAGGCTTTGAGAATTCGCTCCAAGATTACATGCATCAAATTCAGTGTTCTGTGATTCATGAGGATTGTCTTTTTCGGGAACTAGCTTATCAATCAAAGCAATTAAAAACATTCCTCCGAAAAATGCTAGAAATACTACCCAGGCACCATTTCCCGGGCCATAATATTTCTGCATATATGTGCCTGCCTCAGGCAAAATCTCGACAAAAGATACATATATCATGACGCCTGCAGAAAATCCAAGCGCAACAGACAACATTTTGGCATTTACTCGTTTAAATGACAAAACTATTAATCCACCTATCCCCGTAGATAGGCCTGCAAAAAGAGACAATGCCAAAGCTGCTAGTATATTTTTCTCCATTAATAATTAATCTCCCATAAATAGCTCATCTTTTTAATCATCTTCACCGGCACTTAATTTATCGGCCTGATCTGTAGTAATAAGTGCATCGATTACTTCATCTATATCTCCATTAACAAAATCTTCGATTCGGTACATTGTAAAGCCTATTCGATGGTCGGTAACTCTTCTTTGGGGAAAATTATAAGTTCTAATTCGTTCACTTCTATCCCCGGTACCTACCTGACTCTTTCTGTTTTCAGCAAGCTCAGAGCTGTGTTTTTGCATCTCTATTTCATAGAGTCTGGCCTTTAATACCCTCATAGCCTTTTCCCTATTCTTATGCTGTGAGCGTTGATCTTGGCAAGTAACTACAATCCCTGAAGCAGGATGTGTGATACGTATTGCCGAGGATGTTTTATTTACATGCTGGCCGCCGGCTCCTGATGCCCTATATGTGTCAACTTCAATGTCACTTGGATTTATTTCAATCTCAGCCACATCATCAGCCTCAGGCAAAACAGCTACAGTAGCCGTGGAAGTATGTATCCTTCCACTAGATTCTGTTGAGGGAACACGCTGAACGCGATGAACACCACTTTCAAATTTCAACCTACTGTACGCACCCTTACCATCTATTTCAAAGACTATTTCTTTAAATCCACCAATTTCAGTTGGATTAGAATCAATAATACTCACCGACCAACCTCTAGCCTCGGCATAATGAGTATACATACGATACAACACGGCCGCAAAGAGGGCTGCTTCATCGCCTCCGGCTCCACTTCTTATCTCAACAATTACATCCTTGTCATCATTAGGATCTTTTGGCATAAGAAGAATTTGAAGCTCTCTTTCAGTGCGTTCAATACCTTCCGACGCTTCTTCTATTTCAGCATCAATCATTTCGGCTAATTCAGGATCAGAATTTTCATCGAGCATTTGCTTGGCCTCTTCCATAGCCTTAATAAACGCCTTATACTCACGAAATTTCTCTACGATTTCGGAAAGTTCTGAATGTTCCTTCATAAGCTTAAGATATAGTTCTTGATTGTTGATAACTGAAGGCTCTGTAAGCCTCATATTCAGCTCTTCAAAACGGTTTTCTATGGCTTCTATTCTCTCATACATGCAGTATTATCTTCTCCTTATACTAAGCCTTTGTTTCAGTGTGTCTACCGATGTATTAGCAATAAGCTCCTTTGGAAAACCCACCTTCTCAATAATCTCTATTGCCTCTTTGCTCTGTCCTATATCGGTATGAAAATGAGCATCACTATTCACAATAATATATACCTTATTTTTATAGCATTCTTCAAGTAGTATTTCATAGTTTTCTGCAGCCCCTAATCTAAATGAATTAGGTTTTAATGAGGAATTATTCATTTCAATAAGAACTCCTGTGTCTGCGGCCGCTTTGGCTAGCTCAGAATAATCTAAAGGCACCCTTGCATCATCTGGATGACCTATTATATTAACAAAGGGATTTTTCATGCTTTTTATTATAGCTTTAGTATTCTCCCTCTGAGTTGAAGCTGCTATGCATGGACCATGAAAGCTTGCAATTACGATGTCTAAGTTATTCACATCAATTCTTCCGGTGTCCAAACTTCCATCATAATCTAGGATATTTGCCTCAATACCTTTTAATACTTCTACTCCGTATAAATAAGATGGTATTACCTTCAAATTTTCAAAATGTAGGGTTGATGGGCCCCCTGGCATGGCAGGTCCGTGATCAGTCATACCAATTAATTCCAGTCCCTTTTCTGACGCTTCTTTTGCATATTCACTAATGGTACTGTATGCATGTCCACTATTTACAGTATGGAAATGACAGTCCGCAACAAATTTCATTTAATATATCCACTTCCTCGTATTATTTTAAGCACAATATTTCAATTATACCAAATAGACTATGAAAAGAAAACCCGCTCAAGGTCAATTTTATACTCCAAAATGGGCTCATAAAGCAAATTGTTGTTGCTTTTTGCTGATTGGCTTATATTCTTAAACCAACTTATAGTTATACGCATAAAGCCTTATTAACAAACCCAAATGTATTTGCTGTCAAATGTTGACACGTAACAAAAATATAGGCACAATATTCTATATAATGGAAAACATACAGTTATACTAACGCTCCACCTTTAGAGCGACATCTCGTTAACTTTCTTTTATTCCGAATATGAAAAGGTGTAAAAATTCAAAAAAATATAGTTGTTAGAGAAACCAAAATGAAAATTAATGCAGTAAGCAAGACTATTAGTTTACTACTGGTATTGACATTATTATTTGGTGTATTCACCCAGCCTGTTATGGCTAGCAGCAAAAAGGGAAATAAGCATCATAATAAGCCTGAACACAAGGCTGAGAAAATAGTTGACTATGTTACTATAACTGGACTAATGATTGACAATGTTAAGGGGCAGACTATTCTTGAAATATCAACATGGGGAGAAAAATATTATATTAATTATGAGGAATATATAGAATTTGTTGAAAAAAACATTTATTTGGGGTTTTATCATCTTACTGCTTGTAGCCTATATAGCCTACAAGCAAAGGCTGGAGATAGCTTTGTGTTGGTTTTTCACAATCTAGCGCCCCATTGGCTATCGCAGTGAGACACAGAACCTTCCTATCTTGCACGTAAATATAGAGCCATAGGAGTTTCTCTCCATGGCTCTATAGTAAATGAGGAAAAGTCTTGCTATTCAATTTCAATCTTTCTTGTTTTCTTCTCAGGCTCTGCTTTTGGTAGTGTAATACTTAAGATGCCGTCTTTGTATGAAGCCTTTATATTGTCACTATCTATATTTTGTACGTTAAAGCTGCGTCTACATGAGCTTTGCTGTCTTTCCTTATAAATGTAACCGTCATTTTCCCCATCTTTTTCCTCGTCAAGATCAACGCCTAATGTCAACACATTATCTTGAAGATCAATCATAATATCTTCCTTGTTAACACCCGGCATTTCTGCCTCGACTACATATTCATTTTCTGTTTCCCTTACATCGGCTTTGATTGGTGTGGAAATCGATGAAACCTTATCAAAAAAGGGATCTCTAAAAAATTCATCGAAAAATCTATCCACGCCTGTTGTCCAATCGCTTCTTCTTGTTATACCATTTCTTCTTGAACTAGGAATTAAACTAAACATATCCATACCTCCCATGTTATAAATTTATACGACTCACTTTGACTTTCTTTGACCTTGCTTATATCTTATCGAGTTTTTGTTATATTATCAAGTTTGATTTTGACTTTCCTTAACCTTTGTCTTCTCTATTTTACCTTTTTGCCTCCCACTCTCTTGATTTATCTTTTGTTTTCTCCATTTTTCTCACTATTTCATTCCCACAATTATCCTCATTCTCTATCTTTCACATTCCACTTCTAAATTACATTTTATCTCTGCATCCAATGGTTCGTGGTTATAATTACATTTTATTTTTCTCGCCCGATGGGCGTGGTGGCAATTACATTTTATTCACGCCCCCGATGAAACGTGCAGGCACTTTTAATGATTGTGCAAATGATGATAATTGCATTTTATTTATACCCTTATGGGCCGTGAAACCACTTTTAATGATTATGATCGTGATGATAATTACACTTTACTGCCGCGCCTAATG
>CAYMAE010000009.1:5936-26101 GCA_964388375.1 uncultured Ruminiclostridium sp. | reverse complement strand
CACTTTTAATGATTATGATCGTGATGATAATTACACTTTACTGCCGCGCCTAATGAACCATCTCTCTATATCTTCTCTGTTTATAATGCCCAATAATAAAAATGCTGTTACTATTATCACAATGCTCATCGCAACCACTATCAAATTTGAGATTCTATTATCTAAACTTGTAAATACCATAAGTTGTTTTAAAATTAGCGACACAACTACGCCTACGAGGGCTGCCGATAATGGCCTTACGACCCACTCCCCTATATCAATAGATATGCCGGTTAGCTTTGAAATTGTAATAAAATTAAGTACTATTGTTACTCCACTTCCCGCAATAACGGCATAAATATACGCATTTACACCCCAAAGTGGAATCAAAAACCATATACCTAAGAGCCTTACTATACTCCCCATCAAAGTGTTAACTATCATCGAGCGCTCTTTAGAAAGACCATTTAAAATACCAAGCATAGTCTGCTGCAAATAGATAAATACCCCTGTAATTGAAAGAAGGCTAAGTATATCTCCTACATTTTTATTCGGATACACTAGCTCAGCTAGTTCATGAGCACACGAGGCGAAGAAAGCTGTGAAAACAAGTCCCATCACTATAGTCAGCCTTATTGATTGAGCGATTTGCCTGTTAGCAATACTGAACTTGCGACAGGCAATAGCACTTGCTATGGCTGGTACTAATGCAGTGGCTAGTGCCATTGGAAGCATTGATGGGAAAAAGACCAGAGGTGATGCCATACCGGTAAGCCTACCAAAAGCTTCTAAGCTTTCTTGAGGCGAAAGACCGCTAAGCAAAAGCCTCTTGGGAATCATAAGACTCTCAATAGTTCCTATTGTTGAAATCACTAGGCGGTTAGCCGAAAGTGGAAGGGCGACTTTACCAATCTTCTTAATGAGCTTTTTGCTCTCATCCGCTGTATTGCTTGCATCATTAGACCTGCTTACACGTTTTCTTTTGATTATATTACCTGATCGGCCCGTATTCCTTCTTTTGGTTTTATCATTAGTATTGCAAATACGCATACTTTTTCTTTTTTTAAATGCAAAGGCTATATATACAGCCAATACATTCGCACATTCTCCTATTAGCATTGCAATTATTGCTAATAAGCACATCTTATCTGCGCCCTTACCTTTAAACAGATCGTACATTAGCATAATAAATGTAAGCTTTGTAATCTGTTCAATTATTTGCGCGATAGCGTTTGGAATCATCTCCTGCTTCCCATAGAAATAACCTTTATACGCTGACACTGCTGCTATTGGAGGCACGAGAACTAATATCCAAAACAGAGCGTCTTTAGTTCTAGGATCATTTGTGGTTATAAATACGAGGGAGTCTAAATTTAGCAATAGTATTCCACATATTATAATTCCAGCTCCAAGTACTAAGCCTGCGGCAATCGATGCTATTTTCATAGCTATACGATTAGTCCCTTTCGATGATTCTTCAGCAACAAATCGCGATACGGCCGTTGAGATTCCAGCCGAAAGCACGAGAACTAAAAGCGAATAGATGGGAATCATAAGCTGATACAAGCCTAAGCCCTCTGCCCCAATACGATTGGCCATAAAAACTCTATAAAAAAAGCCTATTATTTTTACAATAAACCCTGTAGCCGTAAGAATAGCAGCATTGTATTTTAGAGATTTACGGGCCATTCATTATCCCCTAGCTTACTTGTGTGTCCTTTCATATTATGAGGATTTTATTATGAATATGAGTTTTGTTGATGGAAAATGCCCTAAAGCCTCTATAGAATTTAACGCTACTACAGGTGCAACACCCAATACCCCTTTATCGATACGCCATTTTCTTAACTAGCTATAAAGAATATAAATTTGCTTAGCTTAATTTGTGAACTATTTTCGTTAATTAATTAACAATGCCCTTTTCTAAAAGTATTTTTGCTTATTTAATTATTATTTATTGACATTGAAGATTCTAACTAATTCATTTAGAATGAATAATAGTTAG
Organism: uncultured Ruminiclostridium sp.; assembly: GCA_964388375.1. Lineage (GTDB taxonomy): Bacteria > Bacillota > Clostridia > DSM-8532 > DSM-8532 > DTU059. Next base: position 24,117 of record CAYMAE010000009.1, on the reverse strand, counting down.
CTTTATGTCGAACTAGTGCAAATTGTTTATACGTGTATATATAAATGTTTATAATATAGAGATATCTATAGATTTATAGGAGGGGAAAAATTATGTACAAAATAGTTAGAAAAGAAATCCTAAATTCACAGGTTAAGCTTCTTGAAATAGAGGCACCTTACATTGCTCGTAAGGCTGAACCGGGACAATTCATAATCCTTAGGGTAGACGATAACGGTGAGCGTATTCCGTTTACCATAGCAGATTATGATAGAGAAAAAGGAACTGTCACTATAATATTTCAGGAGGTTGGCGCATCAACACTTGCTCTTGGCCTTTTGAACGAGGGTGATTCCTTAGTTGATTTCGTAGGTCCTTTAGGAGTTGCCTCCCATTTCGAAAATGTCAAGAAGGCGGCTGTCATCGGCGGTGGCTTAGGTTCTGCTATTGCATTTCCACAAGCTAAGAAGCTAAACCAAATGGGAGCTTCTGTTGATGTCATAATGGGTTATAGAAATAAAGATATTATTATTCTTGAAAAAGAAATGTCCAAGGTTTCAGACAGACTCTTTGTTACCACAGATGATGGTTCTAATGGAACAAAGGGATTCGTATCAGATGTACTACAAAAGCTAATAGACGAAGGCAATAAATATGATGTAGTTATTGCTATTGGTCCTGCTATTATGATGAAGGTAGTTTGCGATGTTACTAGGCCTCATGGCATCAAAACAATTGTAAGTTTAAATCCTATTATGATAGATGGCACTGGAATGTGCGGAGGATGCCGTGTTACAGTTGATGGCAAAACAAAATTCGCATGTGTCGACGGCCCTGATTTTGATGGACATCAGGTTGATTTTGACGAGCTTATGAGACGTCTTTCAATGTATAAAGATGACGAACAAGCATCTGTTAAGAACCATAAGTGCAGATTGGAGGGTAAGCTAAATGCAAACTAAACGTAATATGTCACCTAAAAAAGTAGATATTCCTGTACAGGACCCTATAGTTCGAAGCGGGAATTTTAAAGAGGTTTCTCTTGGATATACAGAAGAAATGGCTATAGAAGAAGCAAATCGCTGTTTAAACTGCAAGCACAAGCCATGTGTAAGCGGTTGCCCTGTTAATGTTAAAATCCCCGAATTTGTTACTCTCATTGCACAAGGTAAGTTTGAGGACGCTTATAAAAAAATTCTTGAAACTAACAGCCTTCCAGCAGTATGTGGTAGGGTCTGCCCTCAAGAATCCCAGTGTGAGGCAAAATGTGTTAGAGGTATAAAGGGTGAATCTGTCGGAATTGGTCGTCTTGAACGTTTCGCCGCTGATTGGGCCATAAAAAATGCTGAAAAGAAAGCTGAGATCATTCCTAGTAACGGCAAAAAGGTTGCTGTCATTGGATCTGGGCCATCTGGTCTTGCCTGTGCAGGTGATTTGGCCAAGCTAGGCTATGATGTAACAATTTTTGAAGCCTTCCATTTAGCTGGGGGAGTATTAGTTTATGGTATCCCCGAGTTTAGACTTCCAAAGGATCTTGTACAAAAAGAAATTGACGGATTAACTGCTCAGGGAGTAAAAATCCAAACCAATATGGTTATTGGAAAGGTACTCACCATTGATGAGTTGTTTGAAGAAGAGGGATTTTCGGCCGTATTTGTAGGCTCAGGTGCAGGTCTTCCTATGTTTATGAATATTCCAGGTGAAAACTTAAACGGTGTCTTTTCAGCCAACGAGTTTTTAACACGTATCAATCTAATGAAGGCCTATAAAGAAGATGCAGAAACACCAATTACGCATGGTAATGCCGTCGCCGTTGTAGGTGGTGGTAATGTTGCAATGGATGCCGCAAGAAGTGCGAAGAGACTCGGCGCTGAGAATGTTTACATTATTTATAGACGTTCTGAGAATGAGCTGCCAGCACGTCTTGAGGAAGTACATCATGCTAAAGAAGAAGGCATTATATTCAAGTTGCTTACAAACCCAACACAGATTCTTGGGAACGATAAGGGCTGGGTTAATGGGATTGAATGTGTATCCATGGAGCTTGGTGAACCCGACGCTTCAGGTCGCCGTCGCCCAATTAAAATAGAGGGTAGTGAGCATGTAATTGATGTTGATACAGTAATTATGTCAATTGGTACCTCACCAAATCCTTTGATTCGCAGTACTACTCCGGATCTTGCTACAAACAAGTGGGGCTGTGTTGAAGCAGATGAAGAAACCGGCCTAACAAGCAAAGAAGGAGTCTTTGCCGGTGGCGATGCCGTAACCGGTGCTGCAACCGTAATTCTAGCTATGGGTGCTGGTAAAAAGGCTGCAAAGGCTATTGACGAGTATATAAAGAGCAAATAATTGTAAACAAAGATAATAACACAAGGGGACGAATCTACTGTGTTCTGACCAAACACAGTAGATTCGTCCCCTTGTGTTTCCCTTGTGTATAACTCTATTTAATAGTAATAACCTAGCATGAGCTCCTCAGGCTCAAATATACCTTCTTCAACCAGATAGTTTATAGTGTTTTCAAAACTGCTATAAATAGTACCGCTAAATTCTCTCTTTTCGTAAATAGAATCTTCATTTTTAAGATAATCAATGCTAACAGATAAATGAGAATATTCAGTTTCTGCTATTCCACTAAACATAGAATTCAAAGGGTCCGATGCAAGTATGTCTTTTTTATAGTTGTCTAAAAAGCCCTGAAAACCCCTTACTATCTCGCTGTTATTGTATTGACCATCCTTTGTTTCATAGTTAATATAAATACCACGGATGTCCTCTGCCTTTTGGACTAAAATGGGCTCATAGCTTTCTCTTACTCCCGGTAAAGAAATATATTCCCTTAATAAATCATCAAGCTCTGTATTATCCTTATATGTGAGCAAGTCGTACTCTCTTTCTAGTAAAGAGCCGTCCTCGAGCCTATACATGAAGCAGATGTATCTGCTGTCAAAATAATCTGCTAGCTGCCCTAGACTATCTTTCCTCATCAATCTTTCGTTTTCTATAAAAATGTCCTTGTTTTTCACAATATAGGAGTGGATTTCTCGAACTTTTGTAATAACCTCACGATTCTCAAAAACTCCAAGGGTGGAATCTCGAAGGTCTTTAATCTGCTCATCACTCAGATGCTTTACATAGTCATCATAGAATTTGTCATAACCTGGACCGGCATATTCACGAGTAGAGAGAAGATACCTATGCCTATCGGGGTCATAGTCTTCAGGCCTTAATGCAATGCTCATAGCCTCATTTCTATATGTATTAAAAGCTATAACCTCTACTTCACTATCTTTAGGCACCCTTCTCTCATAACCGAATAAGTCAAAATCGATGCTACAAAGAAATAGTGATAGAACAAGCGCAAAGGCAATATATCCTTTATAGGAATTAAAGACTTTAAATGTTTTACGCATAAGCATTTCAGCTGCAAAAAAGCCTATGAATCCACCTATTAGGTAGGAAATGATATATGCGGCAAGATTGTTCTCTACTCCAAAAATAGTTAAGATAATGCCTCCAATAAGTGCCGCAGAGCAAAAAGCTACACTATACTTAAAAATTGGCTTAACGAACGAAAAGCTGATTACATCTGTTGCAACTTCCATGTGTCTTTTCTTGTATAAGTAATAACTTAACGCTAAGAATACCATACCTGCTAGCACATATCCGATTAAGGCTATGATATCCCCCCTATTGTTTTGAAAACCTCTATATAAAGAAGTTAAATAAGCAAGAGGTGACCAAGCTTCAAATGTCGAGGATGAATAGCCAGACACATAACCAAATAGAAAGTGGTGAAATATTCTTACCGCTACAGCTTCAAGGAAAACAACTAGGAAATTAAATATATAAAAGAAAATTGTCTGAGCTGCCATATGGCCAGTAAACATTCCTGCAAATACAGCAAAATTATATAGAAGGAAGGTTGTTATAAGATTTATTCCTATCCAAATCAATGCATAAGAAAGATCCGGAAAACCTGCAAGCACCTCTGTTATGATTAATATCAAACTATTAATAACAAGAGGGATAGTAACAAGAAATAATCCCGAGAGATAATTTGTCACAAACAAAGTCGATCGGGTTAAAGGCAAAGAATGAATCATGGCCGTGTTTTTGGGAAAATGCATATACGAGAAAACGGCCAGTGCACTTATCAATGGAAATAATCCTAGAAATATGGCAAAATCGCCGCGGTCAAGTATATCTTGCCCTACACTTGAAACTATTCCCTGAATGCTGGACCTATTCATCCCTTCAATTTCAGTGAATAAGTAATCCACTATAAATAAAAACAAAAAGAACGTATAAGAAAATGAGATGAGCCAGTATCTCTTGATATTGTTTTTAAATATTCCTTTATTAAAGTACGATGTTTTTAACGGCATAATCCATACCTCCAAGTTCATAGATAAAGATTTCTTCAAGTGACAAGGGTAGAGCATCAACTATAAGAGGCGAAAACTTGTTGATCTCACCTAAGATTTGCTCACGGTCACCTCTTATGATTAAAATCCAAATTCGCCCACTTTGCTGCCTGTTTAGAATATTGAGGTTATTAACTTCGGTAGGAAGTTCGCCTTCAAATGCTACTTGAACCTTGACAATGTTATTCTGAAGCTCAGTCAGGCTACGTTCAAGTACGACTTTACCCTCATGCATTATACCAACATGGTCACAAACATCCTCAAGCTCTCTTAAATTATGTGATGAAACAAATACTGCCATTTCACGCTCGGCGACATCTTGTAGCAGCACGCTCCAAACCTTTCGACGCATTACCGGATCTAGCCCATCCACAGGTTCATCTAATAGCATGATATCAGGACGAGTTGAAATGCCTAACCAGAAGGCCGCCTGCTTTTGCATGCCCCTTGAGAAACGCTTAATTCTCTTTTTAGGGTCTATTGGGAAAACCTCTTGAAGCTTCTGGAACCGGACCTCGTCGAAGTTTGGATAAATAGACTTATAATATTTTTTCATATCCATAACAGATGCTTGGGGAAAGAAATATACTTCATCAGGAATATAGAACATCCTTGATTTGATTTCTACATTATCGAATATTTGCACTCCGTCTACTGTTATAGAGCCAGAATCCTGTATAAAAACTCCTGCTAGATGCTTAATAAGAGTAGTTTTCCCTGCTCCATTAGGTCCGACAAGTCCATAAACAGATCCTTTTTCTGCTTTGGCGTTTACCCCGTTCAATGCATAAAACCCATCAAATGATTTTTTTAGATCTCTAATTTCTATCATTGTTTATTTCCTCCTTATGTTGCGGAGTGTGAAATTGCACTTTTGACAACATTAATTATATTGTTCTCAGAATCCCCTAAATACGAAAGCTCACCGACTGTTTCCTTCAGGATTTTATAGAGCTTTTCAATCCTCCCGGAATCGAGCTTTTTTGGTGGAGGGGCTACAAAATTCCCCCTACCTGTCACGGTATAAATGAATCCTTCGGACTCCAAATCCCTGTACGCCTTTTGTATTGTGTTTGGATTAATAGAAGTACTCTGAGCTAGTTCTCTGATGGAGGGCAGCTGCTCATCTTGTTTGAAGGCGCCAGTTATAATAAGCTCTTTTATGTTGTCCTTTATCTGCTCGTATATAGGCTTTGGGTTTCTCAAGTCTATAGCTATAATAGGAATCACTCCTTTCGCATGATAAATTTTGGAAGTAGCATTTATTGTATCCTTATTAAGTGTACTATGTGCGTTAGTACACCCATTATACTTTTGTTGTTTAATTTTGTCAATACATATTTTGGAACAGCATCGAAAAGCCTTCCTTAGCTGCATGATAAAACAACTGTCTCACAATGCTTGTAAGGAAAGTGAAACGCTCAAGAAATCAGGTGTACGATGCACGTCCTATGTAAGGGTCTCTTCGTAATGGCGTTATATATAAAAATGTATCAGATTGTTTTTAGTCAGGGATATCCAGAATATAGTAGCCATAGGCATCTATAAAGGTAGTATCATTATGAATAAGCTTTCTGGGGGCTTGTCCAAATTTAAGATGCATATGTCCATGAATCATATACTTGGGCTTATGCTTTTCTATTAATGGTAGGAAGGCTTCAAAACCTGTATGACATGCATCATCCCCGTCAGCAATTCCGCGTGCCGGAGAGTGTGTGACCAGAATATCAAAGCCTTTATGATAAAGAAGCTTTAGTTTTAATCTTCTTATTCTCCATCTCATTTGCTGTTCTGTGTATTGATATGGGGGAACAGAGGTTTCAGGGTGATTATTATACTTTCTGCTACCACCTAAGCCAAGAATGCTCAGGCCTTTATATACAACTAGTTTGTCTTCAATGCTATCGCATCCTCCTGGAGGATTTTGCTCGTAGTTAGTATCATGATTTCCATGAACATAATAAACAGGGACAGCAATCATTGTGGCTATGAACGAAAGATATTCGCTTTTTATGTCGCCACATGAGATTATAAGGTCTATATCCTTAAACCTTTCATAATCAAAATGGTCCCAAATATATTTACTTTCGGTATCTGATAAGAGTAAGACTCGCATATTTCCTCCGATATGCCATTGTGTACCTTATTAATGAATCAAAAGCTGTAAAGCTCAAAAAGTAAACTTATCGGTTTCTACTTTCCTTACATGGGTTTTTGTGTCATTAATAAATATATGTGTATTATACCATGATTACTGTATGATAGCAGCAATCATGCGCCATTAAAATCTCTAATTATACTTTTTATTTTTCACATATTTGATATAATGATTTAAAAAGTAATAAGATATGTATAAGACCGTTAATAAAATAAGTAGCTAGTTGCGCTTAAGAAGTTAAAATTAGTAAGTCTAATAGGGTTTACAAATAGGAGTTTGAAATGGATAAGCAATCCTTCTTGGATATTGTAAAATATAACGAAAATGGTTTAGTACCTGTAATAACCCAGGACTATGAAACTGGTCAAGTTCTTATGCTTGCATGGATGAACAGAGAGTCTATAGAGCTTACTATTGAAAAAAACTTGATGACATATTACAGTAGAAGTCGTCAAATGCTCTGGCTTAAAGGAGAAACCTCAGGACATTTTCAAAAGCTTATGTCACTTTCCATTGATTGTGATGGGGATACCCTCTTAGCCAAAGTCATTCAAAAAGGTGCTGCATGCCATACTGGTGCATACAGTTGTTTTTATAGAGAAATAGATATTAATAAGAAAGGTGAAGAATGATGAACAATAAATTTGATATTCTAGACGAAGTTTTTAATGTGGTTACTGATCGCAAAATTAATCCAAAGGACGGTTCTTATACCAATTATCTTCTCGAAAAGGGAGTAGATAAGATTTGCAAAAAAGTAGGGGAAGAATCTGCCGAAGTAATTATTGCTGCTAAGAATAATTCAATTGAGGAAACTCAGTACGAAATCGCCGATTTAATCTATCATCTTACTGTCCTTATGGTTAATCAGGGCCTTACATGGGATAATATCCTAGAAGAATTGAAAAAAAGAAGATAAAATGTTGCACTGAATATTATTTTTCTTAAAGCAAAAATGTCAAAAGCGAAGATAATCGACCATGGCTATCTTTGCTTTTTTTATGCACATTTTTCTTAGATTTATAAATTTATTATGAGAATAAATGTTTCCACCACTTCGTTTCAACGACTCAACACCTATCCTATACCCAAAACATAAAAATACCCTATTGATTTAAATTTATCTATATGTTACAATTATTTACAGTAAATAATGTTAGGTGCTTAAAAATATGATAGGTAATGTCTTGTTCAATAAATATAATATCGTGGACGTTTTAGGGCAGGGTGGCACATCCACTGTATATCTTGCCGAGAACATTCTATTGAAGAATTTCTGGGCCATCAAAGTATTGTCTAAACAAAACGTTTGGCTTTCTGTGGAAATGGACGAAATAGAGATTCTTAAAAAACTAAGTCATCCAATGCTTCCTAGAATCGCCGATATGGCCGAGGACGATGATAACTACTATATCATAATGGACTATATCGAGGGTACTAATGTTTCAGATTTATTAAACAATACCGGTGTTATCCCCCAAAAGGCTCTTATTAGTTGGACATCAGCGCTTTTGGATGTGTTGGAATATCTACATGGAAGGACACCACCTGTAATATATAGAGATTTGAAGCCCGGGAATTTAATAGTGGACGATTCAGGGCGTCTTCGGCTTGTGGATTTTGGCTCAGCTAGGCTTCACAATCTAGAAGCGAATGATGATACGGTTTACATCGGTACGCGTGGATATGCCGCTCCTGAACAATATGGAGCTGGCCAAAGTGACCATAGAACCGATTTATATAATTTTGGAATGACACTTTTCCATTTAGCAACGGGTATTCATCCGGTATCAATGAGCTCGGATGATATGAGAACCGAGTTAAAACTATCAGGTATAAATAATGCCTACGCAAGCTTTATATTGAAACTTACACAAGCCAGTCCCGAGAGAAGATTCCAAAGCTGTGGCGAGGCAATGGCCTATCTTGACGAAATTGAAAAGCACGGAGGCCTATATCATAGAAAGACAAGAAAGAGTAGTTTTAAATCAGGCAAAAGAAGGTTTAGAGGCACTATAGGAATAGGCTCTATACTTCCATCGTGTGGGGTGACTTCTTTTGTGCTAAGCCTAGGTCTTTATCTTTCTAAAAACAACATGAAATCTTCACTAATTGAACTAAATTCAAGTGGTGATTTTGATCGTCTAAGGGATGTCTTTGACTCAATGGGATGGCTTAAGACCCAAAGCAAAACAAAAATGGAAGCTTTGAACTTGGTACTGTATCCTAATGCTTCAGATTTTGGTGAGATATCTAGAAAGGGCATAGATGCGTCAATTTTAGACTTAGGATACATAAATACCGAGAATAAATTAATGGAATTAAATAGAGCCGACATCAAGCTTGTTTTGTGCCCTGGTGTTCCTTGGAAATACAAATTAGCATCAGAGTGGCTCGATAAAAACTTAATAAAAAATAATGGTGAGTTAATCTTCTTAGTTAGCAATACGCAGGGCCTTGAAAAGCACCTGTTAAAACAGCTAGTTCAAGGTTCTGCCATAGTCAATTATCCCTTTAATGCAAATGTTATAAACCCTAATAAATCCGACTTAATGCAAATAGATAAAATCTTTAAAGAAATCTGCCATATTTCAGGACATGGTTAATAATTACTTTAGGAGGACTAAAAGGTGATACATAGACCACAGCGCTATAGAATTCTTTTAGGCTTTATTCTAGGCCTCATTATTTCCATGATAATCTTTGGTGTAGCCTATTTTTATTATCTAAATCATGAGCAGGAAATAAAGGATCAAGAAAAGGCCGCCATTCAAAATGAAGCTGTCGAAAAGTACATTCAGCAACATCCCACAAAGCTTGTATATGCGTTAATGCTAGACAAAAAAGCCGGGGAGGTTTTATCTGATGCTGATTTTGCAGCGACTGAGATAAATGCAGAGCTTGTGCCTGCTGATGCGGTTATAGAACCAAGTTTTGCAGTAGGTAAGGTAATGCGGAGCGATATGAAGCAAAATACAATTTTAACGACATCACTTTATTATGAAGAAAAAGATTATCCAAGTGACATGCGGTTAATGGAATACACGGTAATTAACTTGCCTCAAAAGCTTGAAACAAATGAGTTTGTCGATCTGAGGATAATGCTGCCAACTGGTTCTGACTTTATTGTCCTATCAAAGAAACGTGTTATTGATTTAAATAGGCCAACTCCAGAAAGTCCAAAAAACATAATATGGGTTCATGCTTTGGAGGAGGAAATCCTTCGAATGACAAGTGCCATAGTCGATGCAAGCCTTGTAGAAGGCGCTATCTTGTACGCCGTACCGTATGTTGCTCCTGATGTGCAGGATGAAGCCATACGAACATACCCTCCAAATATTGAGGTGCAAAACCTCATCATCCAAAACCCAAATATTATTAACAAGGCAATCACTGAGCTAGAGGCTCGCAACAGAAAGTTGTTTGAAGATAATGTTAATAATTGCTTTGAAGGTTTGGGCAAAGAAAAGGTTTTTAATAATGACAAGAGTCAGATTTTAACGCCTCTCCCTACAGAGGCTACAGGGTCTGCAGATTCTACAGGTGCATCAAATACAGGTTCTACAGAGGCTAGCGAAGTATCGGGCACAGGGTCAAGCATCGAGGATAATTTGTAATTTTATTGATTATTATTTTCGCTATAGGAGGCAAAACATGAAAATAGCATTTTTGGGGCTAAGCACTAACAACAAGCGATTTTTATTGCTCTGTCTGGCGAAGATAGCATCATTTCACACAAAGGTAACTATACTTACAAAGCATTCTTATAGTTTTGGAAATATAAATACAGCATATGAATACTGCGGAATAGAAATAATTCTGTATAAGGATGAAAATGAGCTTTTAGCATTGGTTCCAGAGAATGATTCTGTGTTTATAGATGCCGAGGATGCTGTCGATCTTCCTGAAGATTATAGGATAATTGCAGTATGTGAACCCACAAGGCAGGAGCTTGAACTAAGCGTAAATCTAACAAATGAAATCATTTTACACAAGGCATCACTAAATGTATCGGTCCTTTATCTAAATATTATGGAATATAGCAAGGTGAGCAAAAGATTCCTGGATTTATTTTGGGAACGAGGCGTTCCTAATTCTGCTCGGATTACCTTTACTCACGCCATATATTTTGAAGATATAAACCACGCAATGATGATCGATAGCCAATACTCAAACAAAATACCCATTAAAGGATTGTCCTTGGCTTTTAAAGGGGCACTTAAGGGTATATTGCAGGATATCTTTAAGCTAGATTCAAAAAGTGTAAGGGATATTCTTAAAAAGGCAGAAAGGGAAAAGTAAAATGCAAATATCAGTATGGTCCAATATGCATGGTCAGGCTGCTGTCAGCGCTACTACTGCCGCTCTTGCCTCTACGATAGCGCAAAAAACCTCTTTTAAAACACTAGTCGCACATAACCATCTAGAAAGAAGTGCACTAGAGAATTATTTGTTTGGAGGTTTTGCACGCTCGGATAAATCAGTAAAATCAATAAGCAATCAAGGCATTGACGCTCTTTTGCGTCTTATGAGAAATGGACGGTTGACACCTGACATGGTGTCCGATTATACATACTCAATTTTAAAGAATCATCGGATGGATATTATGTTAGGAACATCAAAGAAAGATAGAATCACCCCCGAGGATTATGAACTGATACTTAGGATCATTGAATGCGCAAAGCAATTCTATGACATTGTTTTAATAGATGTACATAGTGGACTAGAGCATAATAATTGCATCGATATATTAAAAGCATCAGATATAATAGTTTTTTGCATTAATCAAAATGTGTTTTTACTAAATGATCTGATGCAATTTTTCGAAGAATACGAGTTTTTGAAGGATACAAAATCAGCTTATGTAATCTCACGCTACGAAAAAAGCGCTGGACTTACTTCCTTAAATCTTTCCAGGCGTTATAAGCTTGCTACGGAATCTGTTTTTCATGTTCCAAATAGCTCAAATTTTTCTGATGCTCTAAATAGCGGAAGGATTTTTGAATACATTGCATTTAATCAAAACACTAAAGAAAATGAAGAAAAGGTAATAACTCATTCTTTTAATAAGCTGTGTAATTATTTGGTTGAGGGGTGTAGGATAAATTGCTAGAATTGATTAACCTTTTATTTATTATCTTAATATTAGTTGGGATTGGTGTGGCTCTCTATTTTTTCTTTATCTCCTCAAAGAATCAGAAGGAGATAAACGAAGAAAATGACTCTGGAAATTATACCATTGAGTCACTCATAGAGCATGTTAAAGAGGAAATCAATGAGATTACGCGAACCAATCTATTTGAGCTTGGCCTAAATGAAATTGAGTTTAAGAAGCAGGTAAACAAAAGAGCTGAGCTTAAAAAAGCGCTTAAGGTTTGTATGCATGGCTCCATAGAGGACAAGCAATTTATCAAGGCATTTATATACGATATTTTGTTGGATTATATTCCTGATGAACAAATCAACTCGGTCATCCCTTTTAACAACTCAAAGCTTCTTTCAACGAAAGAGAAGTTTAATATAATTCTTCATATGTTAAAAAAGGATCATGGTTTTGATGCACTGTCCTATCTAATTGATTCTTTCAACCTAGATAATTTGAAGAAATCCGATGATGGTGAGCTATCATATTATGTTTCAACAGAAGAAATTGAATGTATCTATGATAAGCTGGGCTTTTTACCTACAAGAGACGATAAACTAGAGATTATAACCCAAGCTGTATACAGAAGGTATAAAGGTTTAGGTGTAATTGATGAGATAAGGGATATGAACATTGACGGGGTGTCCGCCGGGGTTTCAGGGGTTACAAGAAACTATTTTGAAGGCCATGGTTATTTTGTTCCCTGTAAAGAAACTACCCCTCTAAAGAGAAACTTTGAAAGTGTTTGGATTTTCTATAAAGGAAAATCGGTAAAGTTTGATTTCTTAGGTTTTGAAACTGAAAGTGAACTAAAGAGAGTATGTCAGATAATATATCGTTATAATCGTGGTGGCCAGCTGTCAGAGGCTACGGGCTACCGGGTTAATGAAATGAAGGATGGCAGCCGTATCTTAGTTGTCCGTCCCCCATTTTCTGAATCATGGGCATTTTTCGTGCGTAAATTCTATATAAAGAATGTTACGCTAGAAATGCTTATTAAAGATAAAAACGCCCAACTACCTATTAATCTTATTAACTACATCGTCAAAGGAAGCATGATAACCTCTATAACTGGCCAGCAGGGAAGTGGAAAAACAACCATGCTTATGGCTATGATTAAACATATTTACGCCACATTAACACTTCGTATTCAAGAAATGGCTTTTGAATTAAATCTAAGAAAACTGTACCCAGAAAGGAATATCTTATCCTTTAGAGAAACCGAGACTATCTCAGGACAAATGGGGCTAGATATTCAAAAGAAGACAGACGGAAGCGTCAATATCCTCGGGGAAGTAGCCACCGATCCTGTGGCAGCCTGGATGATTCAAATGGCACAGGTAGCATCTTTATTCACATTATTTACTCACCATGCTAAAACTCCAAAGGATTTAATCTATTCTCTTAGAAACTCTCTTTTAAAATGTGAGATGTTTAATAATGAAAGAATCGCCGAGCAGCAGGTTGTATCTGTTTTAGACTTTGATATTCATCTTGTAAGAGACTATCAGGGGAAAAGATATATTGAGAGAATAACTGAAATTGTAGAGCTGCCTGATAATCCTATTTCATTCGATTTTATTAGCAAAAATAAGCTTGATGACATGACCTCCTCCTTCATGAAGACGACTTATGATTACTACAATAAACAGGTTGAAAGTAAGCTGTTTGAAGCTAGAAATATTATTGAGTTTAAAGATGGAGAATATATTTTTGCAAATCCTATCTCTAGCGAACGTATCGAAAAAATGAAAAAGTCCATGCATCCAGAGGATGTCAAATATTTTGAAGCCTTTCTAAAGAGCTGCCCTGCTTCCAATGAATCATCAAAGGAGGCGGCTTCATGAATATATATGCCATTATCGGAATAGGAAGCTTATCGTTTGCAGTAGCTTTAATTGTTTTCAACATAAGCTTTTCTAATAAGCAAAGAAATATGTTAACACGCTTAAAAAGGAAGGATGGCAATAGCTTAAGGGTTTATATTTTTCTGTATCGTACTATTTGTCGAATACCTTTATTAAGAGATTTACTCCAAAGCATACGTAAAAGGCTAGAGATTTACACCGTTACCGACGAAAAAACATTGCGAAAAAGAAGTGTTATGCTCCTTACAACGACCATTCTAGCCTTCTTTGTTGCAATCATCATGTTTTGGCTAATAACAAAAGACCTGCTTCTACTAACGCTTTTTACTGTTTTGTTAGCCTTTATAGGTGACACTATTATTGAGCTTTTCATAAACAAACTACAAAATACACTATTGAGACAGCAACTTAGATACCTTGAACTATTACGCCACAAATATTATGAGCAAAAATCAGTAGAAGTAGCTAATATAGAGGCCTGTGATCAACTTAATCAAAAGGGAACATTTGAGGTTTATGCCCAAGCCGAGAGAATAAACGATATCCTATCTTCGAGGGATATAGATGAAGAGCTCGAACGCTACTATGAGACTGCACCTAATAAATATTTTAAGATGCTTGCAGGAATAATCTATATAACAAAAGAATATGGAGATTCCGTTATAGGTGGAAACTCTGTTTTCATAAGATGTGTTACCTACCTTGGAAATGAAATAAAGACAGAGCTACATAAACGCGAGAAACTTAAGTATGCCCTTAGAAGTCTTAACATAATTGCACTAGTCCCGCTGTTCTGCTTAAAACCCTTGAGAAATTGGGCTGCAAATAGCTTTGCGCCATTAGAGGGCTTTTATACAAGTAAGCTTGGGATTATTCTAGGAATAATTACAGTGCTAGCATCAGTTTTTTCTTACATTATTCTAAGAAGACTTCAGCGCTTTGACAGACCCTTGAAACCAGGTTATATAAAGTCTTTTGAACAGAAAGTCTATGACGCCTTTTTATATAAAATAATAGATAGGCTTGTCCCAAAACCGCATACACAAAAAGGCAATTCCATGACAAACCTAATTAAAAGTGCCATGGCACCTTTAAACATCTACACTCTATATACTAGGCGAGTTATCGTAGGATGCTTATCTTTCCTCTTTGGGCTTCTTGTATTCATAGGGATTAATGCATATAGCAATAATGTTATTCTATATAAACCTCAAATGCCGGATGGCTTTTTAGGAGGAAAGCTTTCGGAAGATGAACTCAATAAGCTTCAAGAGATAACTGATTTTGATCGAAGCATTATTTTATCTCTCGGGAAGTACCCGGATGATGATTCTATTTTGAATGCGATTAATGATAAAGGAGGGATTGACAAGCAGGAATCGCAAATAGCACTTATAAGGATTAAGGGAAAAATTAATCGGCTTTCAAATAATATTCTTTGGTACTGGCAGATTTTACTGTGTTTCATTATCTTTCTAGCAGGCTATAATGCACCGATAATAGGTCTAGAAATAATGGCTCGTGCTCGTAAAATCGATATGGAGGATGAGGTCTCTCAATTTCAAGCTATCATTCTAATGCTCATGCATATGAACAGAGTTCATGTACAGGAAATACTTGAATGGATGGAAACCTTCTCAGTCCATTTTAAAGAGTCGTTACAAAAGTGCCTACTAAACTTTAGTGCCGGCCCGCAAGAAGCATTAGAAGAGTTGAAGGATGAGGTTAACTTTCCACCTTTTTTAAAACTAGTTGAAAATCTTCAGCTAGCATGCAGTGATCTTGAGGTTTCAAAGGCTTTCGAGGAACTAGAAAACGAGATGACTTTTAATAGTAATAGCCGTAAAGAAAGCAATGAGAGAATTATTGAACGAAAGAGAAATCTGGGTAGTACGCTTGGTTTTACGCCCGTCTATGCACTAATTATGTTTTATCTTATTATACCAATGATAGTTTCTGGGATGGAGAGCCTTTCTTCATTTTATAAACAATTGACAATGATGTGATAAGTCAAAAAAATCTGGAGGAGATATCATGGAAGGAAATCTATCAAAAGCCCTTTGGTTAGGGGTTACAATATTACTGTTTATCGCAGTTGTTACTGTTGGCATAAGTATATTTAGTGGAATGAAGGATGTAAGTAGTATGGCAAATACTCAGGTAGGAGCTATAACCCAAAGTATGACTGAAGAAGAGTTTAGGATGTATGACGGAAAGGAAGTCAAGGGAGATGATGTGCTATCGGCTATTAACTCTTATTCGGGTAGAAGTGGAGAAATAATTATTCTAGTTTCTACGCTAGGCAAAGGCAAAACGTCTGTTAACTTAGACCTTACAACTTCTAGTAGTGTGAACATCTCAAGTTTTACACCGTACATATCCGATACTAGCGGTTCATTAAGTGTTGATGAACGTTGTATTATACTATCATCGACTGATGATGCCCTTCTTAAAAGCAAGAGTAAGAACCTTGTAGATGCTGCCAGAAGAGATTGCGAATCTCCAAATATGATTTCAAAATATATAAATCCTTCGGGCAAATTCATGGCACAATTAATTTACGATAGCAACCTGAAAATTAGGGGAATTGCATTTGCGCAAAAAGGATAATTATGAATACTAACATTTGTAAATTTCTCTACCTTGGCGCAGCCATGATGCTGTTTGCCCTGGCCATAACTGTGTTTTTCTCAAGCTATTATAGTTACCAGCATTATGTAGACAGTAGCATTAATACTGGTCGCGATAGAGTCGTGACTGTCTTAGAAGATGATCCATGTATTTATGTTCCGGGCTATGAACTAATACACTTAATTTTGGAGGATCAAAAAAGATTGGAGGTAGAGAACCTAACCAAGGATTATTATAATATTGAGCCTTCACCTCAAAATAGCTGTGCTATGTGGATTTGCGGTGAAAGTGTTTCGTTAATCGATCCATCAAAAGTAGACCCTTGCTCTTTTTATAGAGTATCTTACGAACTTGATATCTACGGCAATGTAATGAACGCTTATTATAATTTGAAATAGGAGAGCGTATATGGGAGAAAGTCTTTGGAAAATACTTGCCTTTCTTTTGTGTGCAGTATTATTATTTATTGTGCCTTTAACTACCATGCTAGATAGGCAGGATGATATAGCCTATAATATGGTACTAACAGAGTGTAACATGTTTGTTGATATGTGTAGGGATGCCGGCTATATTACTCCGGCTTCCTACTCAGAATTTGTCACGCGAATAAATACAACAGGAAATACTTATATAATTAAACTTTCACACATTAAAAGAACTGTTAATCCCATTTATGAGCAGAAAAATGGAGCATTAGTGTTCACAGGTGAGTATGATATAAATCATGTGACGCAGCCTGAATACCTTATCATGGACACTCTGTTTCCATCTAACTCGACATTATCAAGCCTTGATAAAAGTAGGCGTTATCGCATGACAATGGGCGATCTTCTTTTTGTTGAGGTGCAAAACAACGGGAAAACTATGGCCACGGCCATTCGCGACATGATTCTATTTAGCGATACTAAGTCTCCTGAAATATTTGTAAAGTCAGGAGGTATGGTAAGAAATGAAGCTTACTAGTCTTGCGATCATATTTATTATTATAATTTCTCCGTTTTTGTTTATTAGTTCTCAAAAGGCTGAGGCGTCCATACAAGATCAAAGGCTTAGATATTATTATGATAATGCAATTGACAATGCCGTTCAAGATGCGGCATACATTCTTTCTCAGAACTTAACTAATACTGGTTATAGTAATAATATAGATCTTGGTGAAGGCAAAAAAAGGGCTGCGCAGGTCTTTTTTGATTCTATATATTATGCCTTTAACTCAAATGGTAATCCAACATCAATGGCAAGAGTTGATGCTTGCATTCCTATTGTAATTTTTTTAGAGAATGAGGGTTTTTCGATGTATGCCCTAAGCCCTTACAAAAATGCGGATAACCAGTATAAGCTAAAGCGCTGCTGGTTCCCCTTACAGCATTATATAGGAGAGCCAATTGGAGGACAGTACGTTATTAGATACACCTTGGAAAGCAAAATATATGTTTATGATAATACCAAACATATCGAATATGAAGGAGACTATTGGGAATATAGTGACAAAATATCGTATTTCAATGATGCTCAATCCTTTGAAAATCTACGTATCAGTGCAGTAAAAAATTCTGTTCAATTAAAGTTAAAGGATTACATGAATCGCTATAATCATTGGGCTACAGGTCGTAGCCTATCGGTTGATTTGCACTTCCCATCAATTAATGATTCTGACTGGATAAGGGCTCTTACAGACGAGGGCCTACTAGTGTTTGCTCAAGGATTCCCAACTCTTCAAGGCAAAAAATATCAACATTATGCTTTAGGTGGCGGGAGAGTAATAAGAAAATCACCAATAATAGGCTATAGTGCTAAGGGGCTCTTGAGTTACTGTAGCGCTGATTGTGATTACTATCTTAATACCATTATTCCAGACCCTTTGTTTAATCAGGATTGTGTCATATATTTTTCTGATGCCTACAGGGCGGCTAAAGAAGGGTACTTCCCCTGCCCCTATTGCTCTGCGCCTTAAGCTAAAGCATGATTTCTT
>CAYMAE010000009.1:3192-5836 GCA_964388375.1 uncultured Ruminiclostridium sp. | reverse complement strand
AATAACAGCAGTGAGAAACTGGCAAGCCTTTTCTAAATCGGAGATGTGAATATACTCGTCGGTGCTGTGTACACTTGACATTCCAACGCTTATATTTACAGCTGGAATACCTGCGTCATTAATTATATTGGTATCACTGCCACCACCTGTGGCATGAAGTTCTAGAGGTATACTAGATATGCCCGAGGCCTTCTTTAATAGTTGAATTATTTCATGGGTTTCTTCAATATGAAAACCTGGATACATTCTTTCCACGTCAATTTCTACAGATCCACCCAACTTTTCAGTAGTGTTTTTAAAATGATTAAGAATATCGTCTGTAAACTTATCAATCTTCTCTTCCGAGATAGAGCGTGTTTCTCCTTCTATAGTACAAGTATCACAGACAATATTTCTAACCTCTCCACCTTTGATTGTTCCAATATTCGAAGTGCTTTCAGAATCAATCCTCCCAAAATGAGGCATGTCAGCTATTGCCTTCGAGGCAAGCATAATAGCACTTAAGCCTTTTTCTGGCTCTATTCCTGCATGGGCAGCACGGCCTTTGAAACAAACAGAAAACCTATTATAATATGGAGCCTTAATGGCTACTGTGCCTATTTTTCCTCCCTCATCTAGAATAATTGCATAGTCGGCAGGCGTTTTTGAAAGGTCGAGAGCTCTTGCACCAAATAGTCCACCTTCCTCTGCAACAGTAAATACAATATATAAATCTCCAAAGGGAGTGTTATCCTCCATAAGCGACTTAACTGTCTCCAAGATAACTACAATACCAGCCGCATCATCGCCGCCTAATACTGTGGTTCCGTCAGACTTTATAATATCTCCATCTATAACCGCAGTCTTTGAAATTCCAGGTAAAACTGTGTCCATATGGGCCATGAGAAGCAAAGTAGGCTTACTCTTCTTTCCCTTAACATGACAAATTACATTGCCTGCATTACCACCAATCTTTGGGCCAGTATCATCCTCATATGACTCAAGCCCCATATCTTTTAGCTTTGCCATTAGGGCGTCAGCCATCTTTCTTTCCTGCTTTGTAAGACTGTCTATCTTAACTAAACTTATAAACTCATCTATTAGTCTCTGCCTGTTTATCATGATAATATCTTCACCTTTTCTTTTAATTAATTTATTTCATTGATCAACATTTTATTTGCCGACTCCTGTTGACCCAAATCCGCCTCCCCTATTAGTCCCTATGTTTTTTACTGAATCAACTGTTATCAGGTTCATTCTAGGAACAGCGGCAAGGATTAACTGGGCTATTCTCTCTCCTTTTTTAATTATGTAGGAGCCTTTTTTGTTATGCTTACTATTGAGAGTAAGAAGCGTATTTATAGTCGAGGTATGGGCATTTGTAGCGCCATTAATAGCATCAAACTCGTTTGTATTAACCTCAGTTGCAAGCCCTTCAATATGCTCTTCGGGTGAGGAATTACTAATAATTATTCCCAACTCATCACGATATCCGGCATCAATGGTGCCTGGAGAATTTGCGATTCGCAGGGGTGTTTTTAAGCTTATCCCGCTCCTTGGCCTAACTTGAATCTCATAGCCTTCGGGGATAGCAAACTTTAAGCCTGTCGGTACTATTACAGTTTCTCCAGGTCTTATAATAATATCCTGCGCAGCGCATACATCCATTCCTGCGTCATAGGGTTTTTGATAAGAAGGTAGTTTAATACCCTCGCCAATTATTTCTACATAAACATCAATCATAATACATCTACCCCAATCAAAATCTATTTCTACTAATTCAGTCTTGTCAATTTAGTTATGTTCGCGGTCCTCTAGTCAACGCCTCTAAACCAATGACCTTTTGTAAATCCATTATCCTTAATCTGATTTATTGCATCTCTTATATTAGAATTAGCGGCTTTATTCCCGTTTATTTTATGGCTGTAATATTTTGCTAGAGTGTTTCGGGTTTCCTTATCTTCATTTGTGAAAATAAGCCTGAGATACTTTACCGGTGTTTCTTTTAAAGCTTCAATATCATCCATAAAGGTGGGATAAGCATTAAATATTTGTGTTCGCATTAATTTCGGATCTCTTACAAAAGGAAATACCTCATTCTTTCTATCCTTTAAAAATCCTTGGTTACCGGTGCAAGTATTGCATTTTCTTGTGCAAACCATTCCTATCGAGGATGGGCAGTGCTCCATTGTCATTAGAGGTATTCTGCCATACACAATTGCCTCTATATCTAATCTTGAGGTGCTTGGGGCAGTAATCCCCTTAACCTCATTATAATTCAATTCGGGCGACAAAACAGCCGTATTAGCGCCAAGATCCTCATGTAGCTTCCTAGCCTCATCATTAAATATGTTCATTGATGGCTCGGCACATAGGGAAAGCTCGGGGAATTCTTCTTTTATAACTTTATAAATTCCTAAATTACCGTAGACTATCCCGTCTATTAATTGAGCAAGCCCTCTAATCTCCTCTTTTACACTCAACAATTCTGAGTCCTTCAATACAGAGGATGCCCAAACATATATTTCACCATTAAATTCTAGTCTTATCTTTTTAATATTTTCAGGCTTTGTAATGGGTACATAAATACGGCTAACTAAGTCATTAAGCTCATTTACTGAATCAGGAATGCTGTGGAAAAATGCTGATAACAAGAGCTTTGTAT
>CAYMAE010000009.1:0-3092 GCA_964388375.1 uncultured Ruminiclostridium sp. | reverse complement strand
GGCATGGTACTATCATTGTCTGATGTAATCAAAAGATTTCCCAGGCAATAAGGAGTATCACCAGTTTTATTTAGCTGCTCTTTAATTCTCTCGTTAGAAAGAGGCAAATTAATTGCCTTTTGGGCGACGACGCTAGATTCTACAGAAACTAA
The DNA here is from genome assembly GCA_964388375.1 of uncultured Ruminiclostridium sp. Lineage (GTDB taxonomy): Bacteria > Bacillota > Clostridia > DSM-8532 > DSM-8532 > DTU059. Next base: position 2,940 of record CAYMAE010000009.1, on the reverse strand, counting down.
ATTGCCGTTTAAATCGCTAACCTTTAGTAATGCAGGCTCTCCGGTTTCAATTACAAACTCCATACTAAGCGCTACGGTTGGGACTTCTTTTCCCTCAAATGATTTTCTAGCATTATTAAAAAGTGGTTTTGATAGGGTTTTATATACAGCGCTACCTAGTTTTATCGATTTTTTTATATCCCCTATCCACACCTCGGCTCCAGCCTTAGCTGTTCTAACCTGTTTATTGTTATCCATAATAGAAGTGACTATAACGCTATGAACATCTTTTTCAGCACTTCTAATTTCGATGCCGTCACCCATATCTATTGGCATACCTAATTTAACCTTTACATATAAGGGCCTTTTATCAACAACCTCGCCCAATAATACTCCTTGGTTTTTAGGGTGATTAGGATACATTAATTTTTTATAATTGCGATTTCCTTCTAAATATCCCTGGGTAAACCCTCCACGGTTAAAGGCTTGCATAAGAGTTATCTTATCAGCTTGATCAACCTTATATTCCTTTTCTCCCAGGCTTTCAAGCATATCTATATATTTACGGTATATTGAGGTTACAATTGCCACATACTCAGGTGATTTCATTCTGCCTTCGAGCTTAAGTGAGTATACTCCTGCATTTTTAAGCTGAGGCAAAAGTTCTATTGTCATAAGGTCTCTTGGACTAAGTAGATACGACTTATCTGTGTAAATTTCTCCATCATTGGATAATGACCATGGCAATCTACATGGCTGAGCACATAAGCCTCTGTTCCCACTTCTCCTACCTATGAATGATGACATCATGCATTGACCTGAGTAGCATACACAAAGTGCTCCGTGGACGAATACTTCTAAATCAACCGATGTTTGTTCCTTGATATTCCCAATCTCTTTTAACGTAAGCTCCCTAGGCAGAACAACCCTGCTTACACCCATATTCTCAATTACATTAATGGCTTTACTGTTGGATAGAGTCATTTGAGTGCTGGCATGAATATCAAGCTCGGGAAGTTTTTCATTTAGAAGTTTTGTCAATCCCATATCCTGTACTATTACAGCATCGGCTCCCTCTTTATATACGAATTCAGCAAACTTAAGGGCATCAGAAAGCTCTTGATTCTTAATCAAGGTGTTCAGTGTTATATAAATCCTCCGGCCTCTTTCATGAGCATAATCTAATGCCTCAATAAGCTCGTTTTCTGTAAAATTAGCAGCATTTACTCTGGCATTGAGCTTACCACCACCTAAATATACAGCATCTGCACCATTTGCAATTGCGGCCTTAAATGATTCAAAGCTGCCCGCAGGAGCGAGCAGCTCTATTTTTTGATTTAATAAATTTTCACATTTTATCTCGGAGATAACTAATTCTCCTCCTTATTTATGATTAGCACACTGTTGATATCATCTTCATGCATGCTAGCCATCTACTTCATCTTCATCCGTTTCTTCGGATTCAGATACTACCTCAACAAAATCATAATCGGTATCATCAATGCAAATAGCCTCTTCAGATTCATCAGCCTCATCGCCCTTAGAAACCTTATCGGCTTTTTTAGCGTCTTCGGCTTTAATTTCCACATCTTCGATATCAGCATTATCATACCCATCAATATCTATATCATCAGGTTCTTCTTTGACATATCCTTCAGGAATAGGTGATTCTGGGTTTTCTTTTGAGGTCTGTACTTCAACCTTCTCAGGCTCGTCCATTCCATGCTTATACTTGTATTTGTAAACTGCTGATTCTTGATCTCTCTTTTTCTTGTCTGATTTGGCTTTTCTCTTTTCAAATAATCTCTTTATACCATCAATTATATCTAAGAAAGATTTGGCTTTAAGGAGTATATCCTTTTGTATAATATCAACTCCATCTTTTACAGATGTGGAGATTTTTCCTACATTTTTAACCACTTTATCTATATCTTCTAGATTATCTTTAATTAAGGTTGTAGCCTTCGCTGTGTTTTCTGAGATTTCCGGTAGATGTTTTATAGTTTTGTCGATATTATCCTTATTGTCATCAATTAATTTGTTTACATTCTTTAGAATTTTCAATAAATTAGCCAGTGCTAATATGAGATAGAATAATAGGGCCGCACCTAGAACGAAAAGAACTATTGTTATTAGCTCACCCCATGAAATCATTTTCTCAAACATGGTATTTCCTCCATTCAGTTATTGCTTTTGTCCCTTCTAGACATGGTATTTATAGTATTCCTTACTTCTTTTAGCTCGGTTTCTCTTCTAGTCAATTCTATTCTAAGTTGTGACTCCCTCTCCTTAGCCTTATCGTTTTCATTTCTCAGCCTCGAAGATTCGTCTTTAAGCTCCTTATGGCTCTTCCTAAGCTCTATAAGCTCATCTTCCATTTTCGTCTGCTGCTCCTGTAAACGAATAATATCATCGGCCATATTGATGGACGATAAAACAGCCGCCATTGAAGTGCTTAATAAATGGTTCTTTCTTGTAATTTCTTGAATCTTTCTGTCGACATACAGAGCAATTCTCTGCATGTATTCGGGAGACTCGTACCCGCTTATTACGTACTCACTTCCTGCAATACGAGCAGTTACTTTATTCTTCTCCTCCAAGATACCAGCTCCATTCAAATAAACTTTTCTTACGTAATTTCAGTTCAACAGTATTAATTATACCATGATTGTAGCATTTACAACAATCATAACAAGGTTAATGGGCATCCATACTTAAACCATTCTATTTTTTCATACTTATCTATATTAAGTCTCTAAACCTCATGTCAATACCTAGAATATAGTGTTACAAACACTTTGTTTAAAACAGATACTTTCCTGGCAATTATTCACCAAAAAGCTTGCATTTGTGACATTATTTTTATAAAATTAATTAGTATAATTATCTTAACATACTTATACCTCCTTTTTAGCACATTTTTTATTTTGGCCTGTTTTCTGACAGGCCACTATTTTTTAC
>CAYMAE010000008.1:52003-54557 GCA_964388375.1 uncultured Ruminiclostridium sp. | reverse complement strand
GATAGTAAGCGCCAGACAACCAAGAAGGCACCATCAGCTACTAATAAAAATGCAATCACAACTAAGCTTTTGCTAAAGATAACTGGAAAGGCTATTGTTACGGCTATATTAATTGTTATCTCATTGCTATTTATTGCCGGCAGTGCCGCAGCCGGTGTATTAGGCGGTGCAGTATACGGAATTATTAAAACGACACCAATAGTTGATGCTGAATTATTCACATCCATGGGCTTCAATTCCTATATATATGATGCCGACGGAAATATTATTGCTGAGCTAAAACGGGAAGAAAACCGTGTTTGGATCGATTATGAGGATATCCCAGATATGCTCATAGATTCCTATGTAGCATTAGAGGACAGGCGTTTTTTTGAGCATGAAGGAATTGACTATAGACGAATCGGCAGCGCAGTACTGACTTACGGGAAAAAGCTATTGGGTGCTGATGTTGATGTTGAAGGTGGAAGCACAATAACTCAGCAATTGATAAAGAACTTAACAAAGCGAGATGACAGATCTGTCCCTCGTAAGCTTCAAGAACAAAACCAGGCTCTTGAACTTGAAAAAGTACTCACAAAAGAAGAGATTTTAACTTTTTATCTAAACAATATTCCTATGGGTGGTAATTTCTATGGAGTCGAAACAGCCGCTAATGGCTATTTTGGTAAGGATGTACGAGATTTATCCCTTGCTGAGTGTGCAAGTCTTGCAGGAATAACTAATTTCCCAAATAAATATATGCCTATTAGTGATGAAAACATTGAGGCTAATTTAGCTAGGACAAAATTAACACTTGGATTAATGCTAGAACAGGGTAAGATTTCACAAAGCGAGTACGATGAAGCTCTTTCAGAAAAAATCGCTTTTAAGTATAATCCTGAAGCTGGAAAAGTAACACAAACAAGTAACCAATCATACTTTGTGGATGAGGTTATAAAGAAATTTAAGTACTATCTGATGGAAACAGGAAATTATACTGAACAAACAGCTCTTGATATTATTTATAATAATGGGCTTCATATCTATACAACTATGGACCCCAAAGTTCAAGGTGTGTTAGATACAGTTTTTAATGACCCTCAATATTTTTCATTTGAGAACAAACACTCTGATGATAAAGCTCAGGGAGCTATGGTTATCTTGGATAAGGATGGTTTTGTAAGAGGTCTCTACGGAGGACGTGGTGCAAAAGAAGGCAGTGTGTTCAACCGTGCTACCCAAGCTGAGCGATCCCCTGGATCTTCTATAAAGCCTTTATTAGTTTATGGTCCGGGAATAGATAGCGGCAAAATAACTGCAGCTACCGTTGTAGATGATGTAAAGCAATATTTAAATCACGAAAAAGATAGTCAAGAATGGCCCCGTAATGTTGAAAGAGTAAATTACGGCCTTACAACTGTCCGCGAAGGTCTTTTTAGATCTCGAAATGTAGTAGCTACGTTACTGCTAAAAGATCACGTAGGCCTTGATACCGCTTTAAACTATCTATATGAATTGGGTATAGATAGACGTGAAGAACAGTACCTTTCAATTGCCATGGGTGGATTCAACAAGGGCATGACAGTTCTTAATATGGCCGCGGCCTATACCCCCTTTGCTAATAAAGGAGTATATACTGATCCAGTTTTCTATACAGAGGTAAAAGATAACGACGGAAGAACTATCTTTTCTCTAAAACCTGAAAGAAAACAAGTCTTTTCCCAACAAGCCACTTTTATAATGGATAATATGCTTGAGGATGTTGTAAAAAGAGGAACCGCATATCCCCATGGCATAATAAAATATAAAGATGCCGATGGAAAAAATGTAACAATCCCTTCCGCAGGTAAAACAGGTACCACAGATGCCAATAAAGATAAATGGTTTTGTGGCTTCTCGCCTTACTATGTAGGAGTAAGCTGGTATGGATATGATAAAGGTGTTGAAATTCAATCAGGAGAGAGAAGCAGTGCCTTATTACTTTGGAATGTGGTTATGAATGAAATCCACAATGGATTGCCTTCTGTACCCTTCTTTGAAGCCGAGCCACCTAATATTGTTAAGCGAACAATATGTATCGATTCAGGTAAAATCGCTACAGACCTTTGCAAGAATGATCCCCGTGGTGGTAGAGTAAAAACAGAGTATTTCGTTGAAGGAACAGAGCCTGCATACAGTGATACCTGTAAGGTTCATGTGCAATATGAGGCATGCACAGCTTCTAAGGATGCTCAAAATAGGAATTTGATTGCCTCCGAGTATTGCCCTTTAGATACAATTGTAACTAAAGTAGGAATTAGGCGTCCAGTTGAATATAAACCTAAATTTCCTAATGATTCTTATCCGAAGGATAGTATATATGAGATACCCGAATCAGAGTATTGTACGGAACACGGTCCAGGGACACTTCTTCCACCTGTGACAGAAGAACAATTTCCGCCATGGTGGAGCCCACCACATAACACTGAAGAACCTCCAATTGAGGATATAGATGAACCCATTGTTGAAGAAGACTGGGATGACATCGATTGGGGAAATAATCCAGATGAATTTGACTAAAACTTGTGCCCTTCTA
>CAYMAE010000008.1:41402-51903 GCA_964388375.1 uncultured Ruminiclostridium sp. | reverse complement strand
TTTATACATTTTTATTGAATACTATTTGAATAATTAATTAAGATAATTTTCTTGTCTATGCTACTACATTTGCTGCTTATCTGGTTTTGGACCAAAATATTGATAATAATAGCATAAAAGGCCTCCATTATATAGCTTTCTATTCTTATTAGCCCTTTTGCCAAAATTCCTTTCAAAATCCGTATCAGCATTTATAACATAAAAAGACCAAGTAGGAAGTCGTTTAAAGCTCTCACCCATCTGTTGGTAAAGAATGCTGTTCTCCTTTTTTTCACCAAGCCTCTCCCCATATGGTGGATTGGTAATAACAAAACCATATTTAGCTCTTGAGGATATTTCATTCATATCCCGAACCTGAAAATGGACTGCATCTGAAACCCCTGCTTGCTTTGCATGATATTGAGCCATACTTACAGCCTCACTACTAATATCATAACCCTGAATTAGTATTTCGTTAATAGGCTTTATAAGGTCTCTAGCTTCATTTATGGCATCGTACCATATTTTTTTGGGTATTATAGGCCAATTTTGACAATCGAACTCCCTGTCTAGACCTGGTGCCTTATTCATTGCCATAAGAGCTGCCTCAATTGGAATAGTACCAGAACCGCAGAGTGGATCTATAAGATTTCTTCCCGGAGACCATCGACTTATTTTAATCATGGCCGCAGCTAGGGTTTCTTTTAATGGTGCAATATATGCTAAGCTTCTATAGCCGCGCTTGTGAAGTCCGTCTCCAGTACTGTCTATAGCTAATATCACGTTATCCTTCGTTATAGTAAAATCAATCCTGTATCTTGGACCTGTTTCGGGAAAGATATCCATTTTGTAAACCTTTTTTAATCTCTCTACAATGGCTTTCTTAATAATGGATTGGCAATCCGATATACTCATCAGCGTAGATTTTACACAGTTTCCTACCACGGGGAACTCAGCATCTTTTGGAAGCCAATCCTCCCAAGGCAACGCAGTTGTTGCCTCAAATAAATCATCAAAGGTTGTTGCAGTAAATTCACCTGCTAGTACAAAAACACGTCCAGCAGTGCGTAACCAAAGATTTGCCCTGCAAAGGGCTTCAAAATCGCCTGTAAAGAATATTTTTCCGTTATCTATGAAAGTATCTTCATAACCAAGGTGCTTGATTTCACGGGCAACCACAGCCTCCACTCCGAATGTGGCTGTGGCAAATAATTTTAGTGTTTTCATCAATTCTCCTTCGCGCTTTTAGTATTATTGTTCCTATTCATGGAAAATAGATCCACCAATGAACTCACGCAAAATAGAATTGGGTGGCACATGGTCGGTGGGTGCTGAAATAAAATAACTTAAAAACTCAATAAGTCTTCTTGCCTCAGCATACTGAGGCACATCACTGGTAATTTCCTGCAAAAGAGCAGTAGCAATAGGCTTTAGCATTACTAGTTCATAAATAAGAGATGTATTTACCATTACATCTGCTTCCTCCTGGAACGGGAAAATATTCTTCTCCTCACCCTTTCGGACTCTTGGCCACATCTCTATAGTCATGGGAGCAGGGGTCCCTCTGTAGCGCCTGTCTCTTACCATTCTCCTAATAAGTCTTAAATCTGTAGTGGGAATTCTGTTATGCATATCTATACGCATAGAGGTGATGGCACTAATATAAATATTAAACTTGTTAGCTGCGTCTATTTCATTAGTAAGTCCGGGATTTAATGCATGGATTCCTTCAATGACTAGTACGTTTCCGTCATTCATTTTAAGTTTCCTGCCATTGTATTCTCTTTGGCCTGTCTTAAAATTATAGGTAGGAATTTCTACCTCTTCCCCAGAAATGAGCCTATTGATATTGTCGTTAAAAACTTGCAAATCGACACTCTCTAGGCACTCATAATCGGGCTTACCGTCCTCATCTAATGGTGTAAGCGTTTTATTTACGAAATAATCATCTACAGATATATTTGTGGGTACTAGCCCATTTACTTTAAGTTGAATCGAGAGCCTCTGAGCAAACGTGGTTTTTCCAGAGGAAGAAGGCCCGGCAATCATAATCAGCTTCTTTTTCGGTTGTTGCTGCTTAATCATGTCTGCTATCATAGCAATTTTCTTTTCATGTAGAGCCTCTGCAATTAGAACCAGCTCCTTTATACGGCCTGATTCTACGATGTCATTAAGCCGGCCTACATCCTCCACGCCTAGAATATTTATCCAGTTGCCATACTCAGTAAAAACGTTGAATAGCTTTCTGGGGATAGACACATCTGGAAGTTCGTTCGGATTCTCCTTCTTAGGCAGAACTAAAACAATACCGTCATTATCTGCTTCAATGGCAAAGTGCTCCAGATATCCTGAGCTTGGAACCATATAGCCATAGAAATAATCCTCAATATCATCGAATACATATAAGGAAACATAATCCTTCTCGCGATTTGCAATTACCCTATAGCGGTCCTCACGACCACTTTTTAAAAAATAGTCCCTTGCTTCATCAATAGAGAGGGTAATCTTTTTAAACGGTATATCCAGGTCTACAAGCTCATGCATGCGCTTTTCGATTTTTATAGCATCCTCATCAGTTACACTATAATCAAGAATCTCGAAGAAAACACCTCTACGTACCGAGTGGCGTATCTGTACTTCCTTCTCTGGGAATAAATCATGTACCGCTTTTATGAGAACAAATTTTAAGCTTCTTTGATATATTCGTATGCCATCTCCACTGGTCATATCTACATATTGTATGGAGCACTCTTCTTTGATAGGATAGGTTAGCTCTCTTATCTGATTGTCAACTAAAGTTGCAACGATTAGGGAGTCTTGCTTGCCCCTCTTGCCTTTAATTATTTGCTCTATTTTGATTCCTTTTTCAACAGATTCAATCTGGCCATTTAATTCTACATTTAATAATTTATCGGTCATCAAAAAATCCTCCCATTAATTTACCAGCATCTATATTATCGTATATTTATCTCCTTTCATCAAGTAGAAACGCTTTCTATTAGTTTCTTATACTGATAGAATTAGCCTACTTCATTGATTTATTCACAATATCATTGACCATTCATCAAGTCTTTTACCATATTTAAAAATTCTACTTTATAAGCATCATCCTTTACACTTGAAAGGTTTATAATCCTTCCATAGACATTTTCATAGCTGCTATTGCCTTTATATTGAGAGTCCCTTAACATAAGTGCAAATTCTGCTACTGCTGATGCGAACGCAAGATCCTCCATCAACAGGGCATGTTATTAGCTGGCTTTTGTTTTCATCAGGATTCTTATATCGAATTTGTATTGTAAGCCACTCTTTGCTGTCATTTGTTTTGGAAGACTGATACTTTAAATCGTTTTCTGCAATTTCACTGAAATGTCTTTTTAATATACTTCTTACTAATATTTAATCTAACATTGCTCATCCTTTATAGATAAAGCTTTTTAAAGAATATTACTTTCAAGCATAAATAAGCAAAATGACCAAACAATATATAAGTAGAATTGTAAGACAGGAAGTGTATTGTATTGAATGAATGGTTGGTTGTGTTAGTTAGATCAATTATTGGCTTCTTCTCTCTCCTAATTTTCACAAGGATAATTGGAAAAGAGCAGATAAGCCAGTTAACATTTTTTGATTATGTCTTAGGTATTACAATAGGCTCAATTGCAGCATCATTAACCACGGATTTATCGAGCAGGGCATGGCCTCATTGGGTAGGATTAATTACTTGGGCTGCTCTAGGGTATCTTATGGAGATTATAACCTTAAAGTGGAGATATGCCGCGAAGGTTCTTGAAGGTGAACCCGACGTTGTAATAATGAATGGTAAAATATTAGAAAAATCATTAAAGAAGGCTAAATATAGAGCTTCGGATATTATAGAGCTATTAAGAAATCAGGGCATATTTGATTTAAACGAAGTGAGCTATGCAATAATTGAATCAAACGGGCAGCTATCGGTACTAAAAAAAGCAGAAAACCAACCACTTACACCTAAGGACATGAATATACAGGTAAAGGATGTTGGTATAAACATAGAGCTTATTTATGATGGTATATTGTTTACCGAGAATTTAAAGCAGTTAAATAAAACTCAAGCATGGCTAATGGAGCAACTAAAAGCAAAAGGAATTAATGATGTATCTGATGTCTTTTTAGCTATCTTTAATCCAGATGGCAGTTTATATATAGATAAATATGATGATCATATACAAAAACCAATTGATATAGGCGACTACAAGGGACCTTTTTAGGAGGTGTTTAATTTGAGAAAATTCATGGTAATTGCTATTCCTATAGTATCTATAATTCTCTTTATTGGAATAATGCTAAGTGATATATTTATAAAAAGTCCTCGTCTTGATGGAGATGTCATACCCGAATCCATTGAAGAGCTTATTCAAATAGTTCAATCAGAAAACTGGGATGAAGCCGCTATTAAGGCAAAAGACCTTGATATAGCATGGCAAAAATTCGTCAAGCTGGTGCAATTTAGCTCCGAAAGAGAAGAAATAAATTTTTTCAATGTGAACCTAGCAAGATTGGAAGGAGCAATCCTTGAAAAAGACAAGGCCGGCGCCGTTATAGAACTTAAGGAAGCTTATGAACACTGGGACAAATTAGGGCAATAACTACATCCCCACTTTGCATACTAAGGAGTGAATACAATAATTGCACTAACATAATATTTTTTATGTATTCACTCATTATACTATTGCAATTACACCATGTGCGTATCACACCACAAAAAAGAGGGCTGCCATTATGGCAACCCTCTTGATTAATTGTATTTCTTATTCGCTTTTAGACATTTTCTTATAGCCTTCGAATCTTTCGTTCGCATTCTTTTCAGCTGCTTCAAATAATTCTTGAGCCTCATCCGGGAAGGATCTCTTCAAGGATGTGTAGCGAACCTCACTATTAATATAATCCTGGAAGCTTCCGGTAGGATCCTTTGAATCAAGTACAAATGGATTCTTACCCTGATCCTTCAATTCAGGAACATATCTCCAGAGATGCCAGTAACCAGCTTCTACTGCTAACTTCTCCCTGGTTTGGGTTCTGGACATGCCACCCTTTATACCATGGTTAATGCAAGGAGCGTAAGCAATTATCAAAGATGGGCCTTTATAAGCTTCTGCTTCTCTGATTGCCTTAACATACTGGTTCATATTAGCTCCCATAGCAACTTGAGCAACATATACATAGCCGTAGGTAGCTGCTATCATTCCAAGGTCCTTCTTCTTAATACGCTTACCTGATGCAGCAAACTTAGCTACAGCAGCTGTAGGAGTTGCCTTGGATGCTTGACCACCGGTGTTGGAATAAATCTCTGTATCAAATACAAGAACATTGACATCTTCACCCGATGCAAGAACATGGTCTAATCCACCGTAACCGATATCATATGCCCATCCGTCACCGCCTAAAATCCACTGAGACTTCTTAACAAAATTATCACGGTTCTTATTAAGGAACTTAACAATTGTTGCACACTCGTCACAGCATGGTTTGTAGTTATCCAATGCTACGATTAAGTTCTTAGATGCTTCCTTGGAGGCTTCTCCCTCATCCATGTTCTCAATCCATGCTTTTCCTGCTGCTTTAAGCTCTTCAGGAATATCTAATGCTAATAGCTTGTTAATCTCAAGTTCTATCTTTTCACGAATCTGCTTAACGCCAACGAACATTCCTAAGCCATACTCTGCATTATCTTCAAACAAGGAGTTAGCCCATGAAGGACCCTTACCTGCCTTGTTAGCGCAGTATACAGTTGAAGGGGCAGATCCACCCCAAATAGAGGAACATCCTGTTGCATTAGCTATCATCATACGATCGCCAAACAACTGTGTAATAGTTTTAATATATGGAGGCTCACCACAACCAGCACAAGCGCCACTGAATTCGATTAGAGGCTGTGCAAATTGGCTGTTCTTAACTGTGGTTTTTGGAGCAAGATTATCTTTATAGGTAACCTTCTTAGAAACATAGTCCCAGTTCTCGATTTCTTTATGCTGTGTTTCAAATGGCTTCATTATAAGTGCCTTTTTCTTAGCAGGGCAGACATCTGCACAGTTGCCACAGCCAGTACAATCAAGAGGGGTAATCTGAATCTTATATTGATATCCTTTAAACTGAGGGCCTTGAGCGTTGATTGTAATCATATTCTCAGGAGCATTCTTCTTTTCCTCTTCATTGAACAGGAATGGACGAATAACTGCATGAGGACATGCCATAGAGCACTGATTACATTGAATACAATTATCTGGTTGCCACTCAGGAACCATTACAGCGATACCACGCTTCTCATATGCTGATGTGCCAGAAGGGAATGTTCCATCTTCAGCACCCTTAAATGCACTAACAGGAAGGCTGTCGCCTCTTTGAGCATTCATAGGCTCTACAATTCTTGTAATAAACTCAGGCTTATCATCACTTGCGTCAACTGAAGCATCCTGGGCATTTTTCCAGCTTTCAGGAATATCAATTTTAACTAAGGATTCAATACCTTTATCAACAGCGGCAAAGTTCATATCCAGAATAGCCTGGCCCTTTTTGCCGTATGAAGTTACTATAGATTCCTTAAGATACTTAACAGCATCTTCTAGAGGAATAACCTTAGCAAGCTTAAAGAATGCAGCTTGCATAATCATATTAATGCGGTTGCCTAAGCCAATCCCAGAAGCGATATCTGTTGCGTTAAGTGTATAGAAATCTACATCATTATTAGCTATATATCTCTTTAAATCTGCAGGAATCTTTTCTTCTAGCTCTTCAGGTTTCCATTGGCAGTTTAAAACAAAGCTACCACCTTTTTTAAGTCCATCGATAATATCATACTTTCCTACATATGCTTGGTTATGACATGCAATGTAGTCAGCTTCATCTACTAGATATGTGGAACGAATCTTCTGCTTGCCAAAACGCAAGTGAGATACCGTAACACCGCCCGACTTCTTAGAGTCATAGGAAAAATATCCTTGAGCATAAAGGTCAGTTTTATCACCGATTATCTTAATGGCACTCTTATTTGCACCAACGGTACCGTCTGAACCAAGTCCCCAGAACTTACAGCGAATAGCGCTTTCATCCTCGGTATTAACACTCTCACCAAGTGGAAGAGAAAGATTTGTTACATCGTCTACAATACCTACTGTGAATCCATCTTTAGGATTTTCAGATTTTAGATTTTCATAAACAGAGAAAATCTGGTTAGGCTTAACATCTTTAGAGCCTAGGCCATAGCGTCCACCAACAATAACTGGTTTGTTTTCAACATCATAATAAAGTGACTTAACGTCAAGGTATAGAGGCTCGCTAGCACCTGGTTCCTTTGTCCTGTCGAGAACAGCAATTTTCTTAACAGACTTAGGCATAACATCAAAGAAATACTTTGAAGAAAATGGTCTGTAAAGGTGAACTTTTAGAATACCAACTTTTTCACCCTTTGCTCTTAAGTAGTCAACAACTTCTTCACAAGATTCGGTTATTGAACCCATTGCAACAATAACATATTCTGCATTTGGATCTCCATAGTAATTAAACGGCTTGTATTCACGGCCAGTAATGTCAGAAATCTGCTTCATGTAGTCATTTACGATACCAGGGATATCATCATAATAAGAATTACATGCCTCTCTTGCCTGGAAGAAGATATCTGGGTTCTGAGCTGTACCTCGTGTAACAGGATGCTCAGGATTTAATGCACGGTTTTTAAACTCATCAATTGAATTCCAATCAACAAGCTTTGCAAAATCTTCATTTCCAAGAACTTCGATTTTTTGAATTTCATGCGATGTTCTAAAACCATCAAAGAAATTCACAAATGGTATTCTACCTTTAATGGCTGCCAAATGTGCAACACCCGATAAATCCATAACTTCCTGTACACTGCCTTCGGCAAGCATAGCAAATCCTGTTTGACGGGTAGCCATTACGTCAGAATGGTCTCCGAAAATTGAAAGAGCATGTGATGCTAATGCTCTAGCCGAAACATGAAATACTCCTGGAAGTAATTCTCCAGCGATTTTATACATGTTTGGTATCATTAGTAGTAAGCCTTGAGATGCTGTATAGGTAGAAGTTAGTGCTCCTGCCTGTAAAGAGCCGTGGACTGCTCCTGCAGCACCGGCCTCTGATTGCATTTCAACAACTTTTACAGTCTGGTCAAAAATATTTTTTCTTCCTGCGGCGGCCCACTCATCTATTAATTCGGCCATGGTTGAAGACGGAGTGATAGGATAAATTGCCGCAACTTCGGTAAATGCATACGATACATGAGCCGCAGCGGTATTACCATCCATTGTTTTCATTTTTTTTGCCATGTGGTTCCCTCCTTGAAATTTATGAACAATGTACTTTGTATACAAAAATAAAGACGCCATTGTTTTATTTAATTGTTGTTTTCCAAAAACATTATATCATATTTTAATACTCTAACAAGTATATTTTAGTTATTATTTGTTGTTAGTTATGGTATCCAAAAAATTATGTTCTAGTTTAAAAAGAAAAATCAAAAACATATAATTACAGTTCTAGTAACTTGTATAATTAGATTGTGTTTATTTTATCATAATAGTATAATGTAATTATCATAATTCAACTGGAGGTATGCTATGTCATTATTTTCAAGACTTTTTGGAACATCAAACTCTGAACAGGAAAATAACGATATTACAAAAAACGAGAGTGCTGTTTCAATGTTAGACACTCAAGGCGCTAATGACAGCCAAATTGTAGCAGTTATTATGGCTGCTTTGATGAATATATTATCCACAGAAAATAACGGTGAACTTAGAATTAAGTCTATACGCCGTACAGGTAGACGTTCACCTGTTTGGAACGTAGCTGGAAGCAACCAATATATTGAATCAAAGCTTTAGTACTTTTAAAGAGTTAGTTTTTAATGGAGCTGCTTTCTTTTAGAAGCAGCTTTTCTTATAAGGATGTGATGTTTATTATGAAATATATAGTTCTTTTAGGTGACGGAATGTCAGATTGGCCTATAGAAAATTTGGGAGGCAAAACGCCGTTAGAGGTCGCAAATAAGCCCAATATGGACATGTTAATAAAGCATGGCATTTATGGTCTTGCTAATACCGTTCCGGAAGGAATGCCTGCAGGTAGCGATGTTGCAAACCTCTCAGTCTTTGGTTTTGACCCTAAGAAATACTACACCGGGCGCTCGCCTTTAGAAGCCGTAAGCATGGGAATAAAGCTCTCATCGGAGGATACTGCCCTTAGGTGTAATCTTGTTACTCTAAGTAATGAGGCAAATTACGAGGACCGTGTTATGGTAGATTACAGCTCAGGCGAGATTTCTACTGAGGAATCCAATGAGCTTATTAATACCATAAAGGAACAATTAAATACTGAGCTAGTTACCTTTTATCCCGGAATCAGTTATAGGCATTGTATGGTTTGGGATAATGGTCCTATGGATATTCAACTAACGCCACCACATGATATTTCTGGAAGAAAAATTACTGATTCCCTGCCTAAAGGGCCGGGTTCTGAATTAGCTTTAGAACTTATGAAAAAAAGCACTGAAATATTAAAGGATCACCCTGTTAATAAAAAGCGAATTGAAAATGGTCTTAACCCTGCGACCTCCATCTGGCTTTGGGGGCAAGGAAAGCGCCCCGAGATTCCGCTATTTATAGAGAAATATGGAGTTTGTGGTTCTGTTATATCAGCCGTAGATCTAATTAAGGGAATAGGCATCGCTTCGGGCATGAATCCTGTTAGTGTACAAGGTGCCACCGGTAATATACATACTAATTTTAGAGGAAAAGCCGATGCTGCTTTAGATGAGCTTGCGCAAGGTCGTGATTTTGTCTACATCCACGTGGAGGCACCCGACGAATGTGGGCATCAAGGTCAGCTAAATGATAAAATCCGTGCTATTGAGCTAATTGACTCCCAGATTTTGGGTGCATTAATAGAGGGCCTTAATGGCAAAGAGGACTATCGTATTATAGTTCTTCCTGACCACCCTACCCCTATTGCAAGCCGGACACATAGTAATGACCCTGTTCCTTTCTTCATTTATGACAGCCGCAAGCCTCAGCTTCAGAATCCAGATGCTGAATATACAGAAGCTTGTGCGAAAAATGGCATTTATGTTGATGAAGGACATAAATTAATGGATATGCTATTAGAAGTTGCTTTAAAGTGATTTAATTGATTATATAGTCAAAAATAAAAAAACGGGTTGTTTACCCGTTTTTTTGTACTTGATTTATACTTATCTTTATTTATCTTATACTTGCTTTTACGCTAAAATTACTAGTTATATCATTGATTGAGTAGTTCTTCCTTTGGAGGAATCTTTATTTCCTGCCCTAATACAATTGTATTGGGATTTGAAATATTATTATACTTACACAGTGCTTCCATTAAAGCAATATCACCATAATATGTTCTGCTAATAGAGCTCATACTATCGCCCTTTTTCACAATATGAGTCTGAATAGCAACCGGAGTTGCTTCTGGAGTGGGCGTAGGTGTCTCTGTTGGCGTTGGC
>CAYMAE010000008.1:17616-41302 GCA_964388375.1 uncultured Ruminiclostridium sp. | reverse complement strand
CTATTGTAGTCGTCGCTGGAGGTGAGGGAAGACTGTTCTTCCCAGTATCCACGAGAGATTTTAGCATAAAGAATAAAACAGCAAAAAGCACAAGTACCGATACAATAACCACCATGGTATAGAGGTTACTTTGCAACTTTTTTGTTTTACGCTTATTGTATTTATATGTTACTGCTGGAACTTTGTTAAGTCGGTCAACCCTCGACTGCATCCTTTGCTTTGCTTGCTTGGGTTGAGTTCTCGCAGGAGCCTTTCTTGTTAATCCGCCTTGTTGATTTATAACCTTTTCAACCTGAACCACGAGAGCAGTTATATCACCCACGGACTTACGTTTCATGGCCTCATCTACTAAGCGGTATGCAATAAAGGAACTGTCGCTTCTAAGCGCAAGTAAGTCCTCAATCTTCTCTTCGCCTAGGGCATCGTAAAGGCCTTTACTAAGAAGTATAAATGAGTCATCCTCATTAATATTATAAATATCAGAAACAACAACGCTTCCCTTATCCTCATCACCTGGAAGTGAAATGTCTGAGTCGTCTTCCTCTTCTTTCGCTAGGTTGTCAATCTCTCTTTTTGCTCTAGAAGCATCTGCCGCTAATGGTCTAAACCTACCATCGCGCATCATATAGATACGTCCTTCTCCATTGGATAAAGCAACAAGCTTCCCTTCAGATAAAAGCAAACCCGCGAAATCAAGGTTTTGAATAGGATCCTCTTCAGGTACCTTATTCACCTCAAGAACACTAGATATAAGCCTTTGAGTGTCATTAACTCTCAATTCAAGCTCGTCTATCTTTGAACGAATATCTCCATCATTTACTGTTATCTTCTCATGGTATTTCCCTAGTTCTTTTAAAATAGAAATGTATATTTCACGATCAGGATAATCGCAAATCATATTATCAGATACAGCAAATAGATACTCTATTCCTCTGTTCTCCATCGATGCTTGAACATTCTCGATATGCTGCTCGGAAATAAATTTACCGTTCATGTAAAAAGAATTCGTATTACTTTGCCTACTATATCCTTTTCGCGAATAGACACAGGCGTTAACTTTTATCACGCTACTCATTGGGTTCTCCTCTTTTCGACATGACTCATGCCATAATATATTATCCGAAACCGAAATGCTTAAAAAAACTAAACGATTTCTCAATAAATAATATCATACAAAAACACACGATTCAACAATTTCACGAAATAACCATTAGTTTTCGACAGTACAATATTTGCAGGTGATATCTCTCTTCCCTTCTTAATTATTGTCATACTTTTTCGAATCAAGTATAATAGTCTCATTGAAACAATAATACGAGTTCTTAAAATTTTCATCTATCTTGAGGAAGAGGAAGTCTATTATGATAAAAAGCAACCTCCATTCTCATAGTCGTTATGATGATGGCTATGAGGAATTAGAAAGTTATATAGAATCTGCTTTAGAAAAGGGCTTTGGCGTATATGGCTTTTCCGCCCATGCGCCTGTGGTATTTGAGAACAATTGGAATATGAAGCTTGGGGATTTAAGCGAATATCTAAACACTATAAATGATCTTAAAGTAAAATATAAAGATAGGATTGAAATCCATACCGGTCTAGAAACCGATTTCTACCCAAACTGTGTCGATTGGCGAAACAAGACCGGAATAGAGTATACTATTGGTGCGGTGCATTTTTTAAAAAATGAGCAAACCGGTTCATACATGGATTTAGACGGAACGAAGAAAGAATTTGAGCTAACCTTAAAAGAAGGATTTAATAATGATATCCACGCTTTGTTTCGCGCATACTTTGCAAAGATTAGAAAAATGCTCCTTAAAATGCCCCCGAACATTATTGCTCACTTGGATGTTATAAAAAAGAATAATACCGGGAATTTATTTTTTAAAGAAACTGATTCAGTATATCAAGATGAAATAATGAAGACTTTGGAATTAATTTATCTAACCGATACAATTGTGGAGATAAATACCGGTGGCCTCTCCAGAGGTTATGTCACCGAACCTTATCCAAGTAGATGGATATTAGAAAATTGTCATGATATGGGCATACAGATTACTGTAAACTCAGATAGTCATCACCCCGATAATATTGACTACTATTATGATGAGATCTATGCTCAATTAAAAGAAATCGGTTATAAAAAGCAGCGTATTCTTTACAAAAATGTATGGCAGAATGTGAGACTATAGAATACTACCTTGAAAGGATATTCATATTATGAAAGTTATACACCTTATTGGTGGTGGAGATGAAGGTGGCGCAAAGAGCCATGTGCTTCAGTTAATAAAAGAGCTTGGCAAATTTATTGATGTCACCCTAATTAGCTATAGAAAAGGAAATTTCCACGACGATGCTATCGATATGGGCATTGATGCACGCGTGATTAGAACAGGCAATTTATTTTCAGATTTGCGTAAAACCCACAACCTGATAAAGGCGGGCAATTATGATATTATGCATGCTCATGGGGCTAAAGCAAATATGATTTCTTCGATCATCAGTCGTTTAACAGGTATTCCCGTCGTTACTACGGTTCATAGCGACTATCATCTTGACTATATGCATAGCATACTAAAGCGCTATTCCTTTGGTCTCATAAACATGATTGCACTTAGAAAAATTGATTACCATATAAGTGTTTCAAGTAGCCTTAAGGGTATGCTTAAAACTAAGGGCTTTAACCCTCAGCATTTGTATTCTGTAAATAATGGAATAGCCTTTGATAATGATATAAAGCCATGTACCCGCAAAGAGTTCTTTACACAATATAATGTGCCATTTTCTGAGGACTGTATCCTTATCGGCATTATGGCAAGACTTCACCCTGTTAAGGACCACGAAACCTTTTTAAATGCAGCCGCCGAGGTAGTCAAGGCCAACCCTAATGCACGATTTCTAATAGCTGGACCCGGAGATGACCTCATGGCTAATTTAAAGCAATTTGCTGGTAAGTTGGGAATTTCATCTCAAGTATTTTTTACTGGTGTAGTTAATAATCCATATGACTTTTTCCAAATTATTGATATTAATGTTCTTTCCTCTGTAAGCGAGGGTTTTCCTTATGTTGTCTTGGAGGGAGCTCGATTTTCAAAGCCTTTTGTAAGCACTAAAGTAGGCGGATTAAGTGACCTTGTGGAGTCAGGCATCAACGGTTATCTGGTTCAGCCAAAGGATTGGAAAGCCCTAGCAGAGCACATAACCGAATTATCTCTTGACGAATCAAAGCGCACAACTATGGGTGCGAAATTGCATGCTAAGGCCGAGGCACTTTTTTCTCTTCAAGCGATGTGCAAAAGCCAGCTTGATATTTATAATGCTATACTGGATGAAGAAACTAGAAATAAGAAAGATGGCAAGAAGTATGATATCTCCATCCTGGGGTATTATGGATATAACAACAGTGGTGACGAGGCAATCTTACGCTCAACTATTGAAACCTTCAAAAAGGTGGACTCGAATCTAAACTTTTTAGTCTTTTCGAAACGACCTCGTGAGACTAAAATGCTATATTCAGTGGATTCAGTTAATAGGTTTAACCTGATAAAACTATATAAAAACTTGAAAGTTTCACGTCTTTTTCTCGCTGGTGGTGGCAGTCTTATTCAGGATAATACTAGCACACGCTCCATATGGTATTATTTAGCCGCCTTAAGAATGGCAAAAAAAGCTCAAACTAAGTCCATGCTCTTTGCAAATGGAATAGGCCCTATAAAAAGGCCTTATAACAGGCGTATTGCTGGAAAATTCTTAAACGATATGCATGCTATTAGCTTACGTGATAGCCAGTCATATAATGAAATAAAAAGCCTAGGAATAAATAAGCCCGACATTTATGTTACGTCCGATCCTGCTATTTTATTGGATCCTTCCGACAAGTCTTATGTAGAAGACCTTATGAAAGCTGAGAATATCCCTTCTAATAAGCCTTTAGTAGGGTTCTCTATACGAAAATGGGCAGATTCGGGATACCTCGAGCAAATTGCAAAAGTTGCTGACTACTGCGTTGATAAATTCGATGCCCATCCCTTATTTATTCCAATGCAATATCCAATGGATTTTGATATTTCTCAGTCTATAAGAAGCAAAATGGAGCATGAATCTTCCATAGTAGCAGGAATGTATACACCTGAGGTAATTTTGGGTCTAACCTCAAAATTAGAATTTATGGTAGGTATGCGCCTCCACTCCATTATTTATGCCGCTAACCGGTGTGTCCCGCTAATAGGCTTAGTTTATGAGCCTAAGGTCGGGGCCTTTTTGAAGGAAATCGGCCAACCATCTGCAGGATACACAGACAAATTAGATAATGAAGAAATTTGCAAACAGCTTGATCATATTTGGGAAAATCGTGATGAGATAAAAGTTCAACTATGTGAGTCAAAAAAGAGACTTACCATAATGTCTAATGCCAATATAATGACGGCATATGATTTGCTAAAAGACTGAGTAAATCATTTATTAGGAAGCGCCTAATTCTGACTTTCCGCTTCTAAAACCAAAATAGAATATTATGGCCGCAATCACCCAAAAATAGGCCACCATATATGGAACTTCAAAAATATTTTCCAAAAGATTATGAACTAGAACTCCACATAAGCCTGAAAACCCTCCAGCTGTTATGAGTTGTGTGTCATAATCTTTACTTTGTTTTACTGCTCTTATAGACCAGAACACCAGTGCAAATATTAATAATGCCATCGCTGTAATTCCTACTATGCCCGTTTCTACTGCAGATTTTAGCCAGTAATTATCCATGTAGAATGTGTCAGGAACCAAGTTACTATTATTCATGGCTACCGCTCCACCAAAATGTCCTAAACCCATTCCTGTCCATTTATGCTGCATAAAAAGATCCCAGCCTTGTTGATAGCGCAGAATTCTTCCTCCTGTCATGCTGCTTATTGCATACTCAGGCGAAAGCATATATGATATTCTGCTATTGACTTGGGGAACTAATAGCATGGCTCCTCCACCGGCTCCTAGAAGAATAAGCCAGCGGGGATTGATGGCTAGACAAAAAACAAGTAGAGCTACAGCAGCTCCTAACCAAGCTCCCCTAGATAAAGTGAGTAGCAAGCTTAGAGCCATTGCTCCAAGAAGTATAAAAAATATTGCTCTGTCTGCAAATTTCCTCTTTTTCTGAAGAACAAAAGCCAGACAAAGAGGAATCATTAAAATAAAAATACTTCCTAAAATATTGGGGCTCTTTACAATCGAGAACACTCGGGTACCAGTACTGCCCTCTGCAATATCTGTCCAATGTGCTGGAGTTGGTACTTTCAAAATATATTGTACGATGCCGTGGATGCCCATTATTCCACCTGCATATACCAATAACCTAGTTACCAAATATGCCTTATTATCATCTGTAAGGTAGCTATTTAATATATAGAACCATAACAAATATTGTACTACTACACGGAAACCTTCAAAGCCCAGTTCTGGAAAGGTAGAATTCATTAAATAAAGATAAAAAGAGATGGAAATAAGAAGAAGCATCGGCGCCCCTACAGGAGTTGATATCAATGGCTTCCCTTTCCTTCTAAAAAACCAAATTAAAAATACATAGGCCGCACTAACTAAAAGAAACATCTCGTCCCACAGGCCCAAAAGTGCAAAGTCTCCAAAAAAATTACGTCCTATTTCATCAATAAATGGGTAAAAGGCTACCATAGGGATTAGCAGTAAATCAATTAATCTAAAGGCTTTAGAATCGGTTAATATTGCGTAGGTTTTGCTATCCTTTAATATTGTGCTCATTCTATTTCTAAAGCCGGTACTCTTTATATTAATATGGTTAAAAAGTCTATAGGTCATTGAGCTAAGTGGTTTATAATTCCGAGTTGAAATATAGCGAAAAGCTGAAGCAATCTTGCTATTAGCAAGAATAGCCCCTATTCTGTTTACTACTCTAGCCAGCCAGCTTTGTCCAATAATTTCAAATAAGGCTGTGATAAAGCGGTATATAAAACTTTCCTTAAACCATATTTCTAACATTGCTTACCTCAAACTATTATTTTACTCTCAGATTATTTTTCTCTTATGTCAAGCACTAAGCTATCAGAACCCATAGCGTAAATAGTTTTGACTGTAAATTTACCTCCTACCGCAACTGCATAGCGTCCTACTCGTATATCATCAGTTGCGAGGCTATCTTCAACCTCGATGTCTATGGTGACATCTTTTAATTCCACACTTTCTGCCTCAATTAATTGACCATCGGCAGTCTGAACGGTTATTATTGCAGGCTCTTCACGAACATCTACGATTTTAGCATTAACAAACTTATCAGAATCGTAGTAAATGCGTTCATCCTTTTTTAAGGCTTCAGAATAAGTTGGAGGCATTGCAAAGGTTTTGACTGTAATTATATAAGTTTTTGTTGGGATCATGTTGTTAGCTTGCCTTTTGTTATTTACATACTTATAGCCTACCACCCCAACAAATATCACTAGAGCAATAAGTACAATTAAGTCAAAGATATTAATTTTGCCAAAGATTTTTCCCTTTTCATCTATAATTTTCATTCTAAACCTCCCTATCGGATTTATTAACAAACGCCTTATTTAATAATTCTGCCAGACTCTGAGTGAGTGCTTTTCTATCGTACTTAGCAATTTCCTCTTTATTAGGTTCTATAATACATTCACCGTTCTGCCAGCTATTATACATATTCAAAAATCCTTTTTCTATTGCCTTTATGTCTGACCAATGGCAAACAACGCCTGTTTTTGTCTCTTTAACAAGCATGGCTGCGGCACCCTTTTCGGGAATAACAGCTAAAATAGGATTATTTGTCTGAATATATTCAAATATTTTGCCTGTATAAAATGCTTCTGACCCAGGTCCACCGCCCTCTATAAGGAGCATCGCATCTGATGTAATCATATTTTTTAAGCATTCATCGTGATCCATATAGCCAATTAATTGTACAGCACCATCAAGTTCATTTTTATCGACAAGCTTTTGAAGAACATCATGCTTAAAGCTACCAATAAATTTAATAAGAATTTTATCTTTAGAAACTTGTCCTGTGCTAACAAGATTAGCTATGGCTTCAATAAATAAATCGGGTTTTCTGCGACCATAAAGAGCCCCTGTATATGTTATGGTAAATCTATCGCTTTTAAGATCTTTAGGCTCTAGTTCATCAAAATCTTCTTTATCGAAACCGTTTGGAATAACATACATTCTTCTTTCTAGATCGATACCCTTATTCAATCTAACAAAATTATCCTTCATTATGGGAGTATTGGTTACTAGGATATCAGCTGTTCTTAGCACTTCCTTCTCCATTCCACGCTCCTTTTTCATGCGTGAAATTCTGTGAGGCTTATCTATCAAATAAGGATTATTTGTCCATTCATCTCTAAAGTCAGCCAACCAAAACAGGTCTGGGAAATATTTTTTTACCTCTAGCCCTAGCAGATGGTCGCTATATGGGTAAGATGTTGTATAAAGAGCTTGTATATCGCCCTTTTCAACACGTTTTAGACATGCTTCTATTGCATTTCGCATCCATAAAAGCTCGCCGTCGGGAATTAATATCTTCCATGCAATAAACTTGCCTACCTTGCTAAAAACCCAAGGCATGGTTGTTAGGTCGTATGCGGGAGTTCTTATTATCTCAATATCTTCAGGTAAATCCTTAAGAAGCGATTCATCCCTTATGTTCATTCTTTTATCATCACGGGTAAGTACAACTGGTTCCCATCCAAACATGGGCAAATACTTGGCAAATTTTACGCTACGCTGTACACCCGAGCCCCCTACTGGAGGAAATTGATGAGCTGCCATCAAAAGCCTTTTCAAATCCTTCTTCAAAATCGATTCCTCCCACACCCAAGAAGATGATATTCTAGTCCAGACTGTTCTATAATATCTTTATCCCAGAAATTACGCGTATCTAATACTTTTGGGGAGCTCATTACCTCTTTTAGTCTAGCAAAATCAATATCTTTAAATTCACTATGGTTTACTGCCAGGACAACTAGATGGGCATTCTTTGCAGCCTCATATACATCGTTATCCTTAGATCCCTCATATTCCACATGCTTGTCCACTATAACAGTGTTAAAGGTTCCCTCTTCCTTTAACAGACCAATCAGCCCGATAATAGGGCTTTCTCTCATATCGTCAACATTAGGCTTGTATGTCACACCTAATATTAAAATCTTTTTTTCACCCTTAATTTCACTAGTTAGTTCTTTTATTCTCTCAAGAACATGCCAAGGCATACCATCGTTGGTATTCCTTGCTTGAGTAATAATCTTTGATATTTTTGGCTGCTTCTCGACAATGAACCAAGGATCTACTGCAATGCAATGGCCTCCTACACCCGGACCGGGCATATGCAGATTAACTCTCGGATGCTTATTGGCAAATTCTATAACATCCCAAGCATTAACCCCCATTTTTTCGCATAACATAGCCAACTCGTTTGCTAAAGCGATATTGACATCACGGTATGTGTTTTCCATAAGCTTACACATTTCAGCGGTTGTAGCCTCAGATGTATATATTTCACCTTTAACAAAACTTTTGTAAAGATCCTTGACGATACTGGCAGATTCTTCGTTTATTCCTCCTACAACCCGGTTATTTTCCTTAAGTTCAATTAAAATTCTGCCGGGCAATACTCTCTCCGGGCAATAGGCGAGATAGATATCCTCACCCGGAATAAAGCCTGCATCCCTAAAAATTGACCCTAAAAAATCTCTGGTGGTCGCTGGCGGTGAGGTGGATTCCAAAATAACGATATTGCCTTTTCTAAGATATGGGATAATCATTCGTGCAGCATTTTCTACATAGGAAAGATCTGCTGTTTTATCGGCTTTTATAGGGGTGGGCACACAAATTATGAAGGCATCGGCTTCATTTGGTTTCTCGTCTGCGCTTAAAAAGCCACCCTTCACAGCGTTATTCACCATTTCTTCAAGATGAGGCTCCTCAATAATGACCTTGCCCTGATTTAATGCATCAATAACCTTTTTATTGACATCTACCCCTAAGACCTTGTGCCCATGGGTCGAAAACATAGCCGCTGTGGGAAGTCCAATATAACCTAGTCCTATAATACAAATATTCATATATTTTCACTCCAATATTCTACTAATCAGCGTCTTGATTGTATCACACTGTATAAATTATGGTCAACGAATCGGTACATCAACCATAGTAAAATTATAAATTTAGTCTTCTAATCTCCTTGTTTTGTTAAAACAAAGGAAATATCAACAGAGTACTCCTCTGGTTCGGTTTTGTTAATTCCTTCCGCCATATGTTCCCGCACATCATCTTCTATTTCATATTTTGTCTCTTCTATGTGCGTTTCAAACTCCTCAAGTGTAGTAAGTACTACTGTATGGAAAGTATAATTGCCAGCAGAGAGCTCCTGGTCAAAGTACCCACTCCCACTATCCAATAGGTGCCTGAAGCAAATATTACCCTCGGCATCCTTAAAATATTGGTCAATAATACACCCTTCTGTCACTTCTTCAGCGCCCATAACTATTTGATAATTACCGTCGTCAGGAACAATAATATCATGGGTCGCATCTTGACTGATATATGTACCCTTGAAGGATGTGATTACATTTTCTGATTGTGAATATTTATCTCCAAAACCACTTATAAATGTGCCCATTGCTACAAGGACAACTGTTGAAACCACGACAGCTAATCTTATTTTTTCTTTTTTTGTGCTCTCTTGGCGGTTTTCCCCAATAATTTCAACCATCTTGCTTTTTCTTAATAGAACTAAAAGCACAATGACATATGGTATACTTCCAAGTAGGTTAATAGATGAATAACTTCCGATAGCCGAGCTTATTGAACCTATTCCTAAAACACCAGAAGAAAACAGAGAACCAAAATCTATAAAGGCATGGAAAAAAACAAGTACCCATATGTTTCTAGTTCTATAGTAAACGGCGGTTAAAGTCATCCCAATTGCTCCAGCACCTATAGCCTGAATTAAAGCACTAAAGAGTGTTATTTCCGGGTTAATGGCATTGAAAATATGCATGGAACCAAAAACAACACCCGTCATTATTGTTGAAAACCAAACACCTGCCGATGATTTCCCATACTTATCAAATAAAATATTAGCTATGACTCCTCGGAAGGTAAATTCCTCAGCTGTTCCTATCAAAAACATAGTAAGAGTGAAGATAATAATGTAGCCTATAGGCTTAAATGAAAGAATTACCTCTGTCCCAGCTGTAAGGGAATTGAAGAATGACAAAAATAAATTGGCAATAATAGCAATCAAACCTATAACAACAAAATATAATCCGGTCAATATTCCCTTACCAAAACCATATTTTTTTTCTTTAAATACCGTCTGATAGCAGAATAAAAATAATAGAATTATACCAAGCACTGTACCTATAAGGTCTACTAACAACTGTCCTAAATATTCATTCTTTGATTGTGCAATAAATGGTATATTTTGTAGGGCAAAAGCTGATAAAAGCATAATACCAATCCACAAAGCAGAAAGAATAAATGATATGACTACCGGGTATTTCTCCCGTAACACTGTTAACTTAGCTTTCATATACATTTTTCTCCTTCTCTATTCATATAATAAATCCATCTAGATCCAACAAATAAACTAGTAGGCATAAGTTATATGTTTAGAGTATGTGTAAAGATTAAATTGTATATATTATTCAGCTCTATGAATTGGAATTATATCGATTTCCATTTATCCACTTTCGAGACAGCCAAAACCACATACCCTTTTCAAATCTTTGCTATTTTAGTATAATCATAAGACGACCATCGGTCAACAGGAGGATGAAATGTCCGAAAAGATAGACATACATGATGTTCCGATAGATAATGTAAGCATGGGTGAAGCGCTAGGTGCTGTTTTAGATATGCTGAAAACTAGCGAAAAACATATGATTTTTACCCCTAACGCAGAGATTATTATGCAGGCAAATCGCGACCCTGAGCTAAAAGATATTTTTAAAAATGCTCACCTAGTGGTGCCCGACGGAGCCGGAGTGGTCCTTGCTTCTAAGATTCTAGGAAAAAATTTAAAGGAAAAGGTATCTGGGATTGACCTTGTGAAAAATATTTTTGCAAGTACAGCTAAGAAGTCCATTGGCTTTTTTATTTTTGGTGGTAAGCCAGGCGTGGCTGAAAAAGCCTCCATTAATATCGTTTCAGATCATCCTAAAGCAAGAATATGCGGATACAGAAATGGATATTTTAATGACCATGAAATTCCTGAAATTATCAAGCAAATTAATGATTCTAAAGCTGATGTTTTATTAGTTGGTTTAGGCGCGCCAAAACAAGAAAAATGGATATACCACCACATTAATGAGCTTAATTGTAAGGTTTCCATGGGAATAGGTGGCTCAATCGATGTCTTTGCGGGGACTGCTACTATGGCGCCAGAGTTTATAAGGAATGCTGGACTTGAATGGCTTTACAGGTTTATTAAAGAGCCCAAGAGGGCTAAACGAATGCTTGATTTGCCCCGATTTATGCTTTTAACTTATAAAGCAAAGCTTAAAAAGAATTCAACAAAAGAAGATTCAACCCATCAAGAATGACAGACTAGAGGGGGGCACTCTACTTTCAACCTGAGATTCTCTGCTAATCTACCTCAAGCTCTCAACCGTTTCGACTACTAGACCATAGACTATATCAAGAGTTACCTTTTCTTCACTTTGCAGTTGATTTATTAATCCAGAGGAAATTATATTCATATCTTTCAGGGTTTGTATTGCTTTACCATCGGTATAATCCTTTGATAATAAAGTTAATGCAATTCCTGCTGCATTTTCCCCATCGAGTTTATCCTTAGTCTCGTAAGGTTCTAAAGATAAAGCAATAGACAAATTGTATAACTCAGGAGTCATTTTAAGCATAGTGTTTTTAATTAGTATAACCATTACGTCTTGGCTTGACTCAAAATCAAGCTTAAAGTCATTTTCAAGACCGCCTGAAATCAATCCATATTCAGCTAATACTTTTATATACGGGTAAGCCCAATGATCCATCAACTTTTCCTCAGTTTCTGGGATCATGATGCTTTCAGAAAACTCAATAAGTTTTACTCCACCGCGTGATATGTATTTTTCTAAGTCACTCACTTCTTTATCGGTTAGCTCTGATAATTGGGCTGGGGTCTTGTCATCAATAAAGCTATATGCTGATACTAGTCCAGCAGCTTCACCTACCGTTATCCTAGTGGGTATATTTCCCGCACTAGAAGCTGCTAAGGATGTAAATCCCACTTTAGAACCTAGCATAATTACATTTTGAAGGTTAGCAGGTACTATACTTCCTAGTGGAATAGAGTAAATGTTAGGTTTTGCCACAATATATCTTAAATTGTTATTTATGAATTTACTTGCATCGACCGCTTGAGCCGATAAAGCAATTTTGTTTTTGAAGTTTTTATTCTCAAGAATATCTGCCACTGTAAGAGTATATCTTCCTTCATAATGCTTATATTCTGGAATAAAAAAGCTCTCTGGGCCATGCTCATATGTACAATTTTCAAATGCAATTAGTACATTTTTTAAGAAAGCTGTAAGCATTATTGCCTCTTCCTCTGCTTCTTTATATGCACTATTTAAATCTTCCTCATCTTCCAAGTCCACTCCAAAGACTTGAAGACCTGATATAATTAATTTATCTTCACTTTGGCTGATAAACGATGGCAATACTAATTTAGTCCTATCATTCATCATTTTATAAGCAGTGAGAACGATTTTAAATTCAGTAGAAAAATCGGTCATCTTTTTCCCCCTTTTTAGAGCCCCAGTATCAACTCCTGAAATCATAAAATTAAACTCAAGGGGAGCGTAAAAATTGTTAATTCCTATGTCCTCAGATCCTTTAGAATAGTCAGCCCCTGCCAAGTCCAGAAGGTTACCATTCCTAGTTGCATCAATATAATTGCGTGCTTTATAATAGCTACTACCTTCATTACCTTGTACATATATACCTTGTACATATTCACCTTCCATATTTATCTCTGAAATATAGCTATTATAAATAATTGTAAGATTTTTTTCCTTTTTAACCAGCTCAGTCACTGATTTTTCATAATCAGAGCTACTAAAACCTAAAGTAAATCTCCCGAAGACCTGTTGATATATGCCTTCATTTAGCATGACCTTTTTGCCTTCTATAGTGCCCTGTTGTGGGTTCATCCCCGATATCATGCTTTCACTTATATAGCTTCCTAAATGCTCATCTTCAGTTATAAGCAAAGTCTTTAGCCCTGTTCTGGCACAAGAAATAGCAGCAGCAATACCTTCGGGTTCAGAGCCTATAACGATGGTACCGTACTCATTTTCCGCAAATTCATAGTCATTAGAGTTTATCTTTTTATTTTGTGCGCCTGTGGTTCGAGATATAATAGGTCTTATGCCAAACCATACTGTAACAAAAATAAGCG
Source organism: uncultured Ruminiclostridium sp. (assembly GCA_964388375.1). Classification (GTDB taxonomy): domain Bacteria; phylum Bacillota; class Clostridia; order DSM-8532; family DSM-8532; genus DTU059. The sequence goes on along the minus strand of CAYMAE010000008.1, from coordinate 27,867 downwards.
CCACTATTATTAAATTCTTTATAAGATTAGTATTCTTCTTCATATACATCCCTCTTTTACTTTATCGGAAAAATTATAAAAAACAATTAAGAACCAAAAAATGTTTGGCCATAAAACCAAAAAGGGCGTAGATGAAATTAAATTATTTCATAACACACCCTTTTATAATACTTTAATAACTTCAATTATTTAATTGTATATGCTCCTCTTATAAGCAACCATGAGCCTTCTTTTATTGCAAGTCCTCTACCATCTGACCTTGACGAAATCAAAAGGTGCTGAACTGGTACCTTCATACCATTTTTGTCTAGGTCTCCTCCTACGCTTGCATCGACTAGTCCGCCATAGGTTCCAACAATGGCTTGTGCAGACCCACTTCTCAAAATAGCCTCGCTGCCACCCGAAAGAATAATATTTTGGCCGGCCTTTGCTTCAACAGTCACATATCCATTTTCCAGAGCTTCTACTCTATTTTTCAAATAATCAATTTCACTTAATGCATTAATGGTAAACTTTGTTAGATCGCCCACATCAGTTTGAAGTGCTGCAATAGTCGCATTGTCTACACTTCCAGTGCCTGTTCCAGTTCCGGACCCGGATCCAGAACCAGCGCTAATCTGAGCCGATAATTGGGCAAATTTTTGATCCACATAGCTTTTGGTAACCAATGGGTCTGCATCACTCCCGGGTTGACCAGCCCCTGCTGCAGAAGATATCACAAACACAACACAAGATAATAAAACACACGCCATTAAAGCTATTTTACTTTTTCTTTTGAACATAAAATTTCCTCCTAAGTAAGTACCTATTAAGCTTTACTGCACGTATGTAACGTTCAGGCCAAAGCTTGTAGAAAGCGCGTAGTCCACCCTTTTCATAAGGTAGAGATCCAAATGTCCGGCTTTTTCACGTAGTCTTCTTTTGTCAATTGTCCTAACCTGTTCTAAAAGTATAACTGAATTCTTATTAAGACCATAGTTGTCTCCCGTAAATTGAATATGGGTTGGTAACTTCGCCTTAGTTAATTGTGATGTAATGGCTGAAACAATAATAGTAGGGCTAAACTTATTTCCTACATCGTTTTGAATCACCAATACAGGGCGAACACCGCCTTGCTCCGAGCCCACAACTGGGCTTAAGTCAGCATAATATATGTCTCCTCTTTTCACTAGCATATCAATCACTCCTGTAAAAAGTATTGACCTACAATGCTTGACCCCTATTTAATTAAGTATTTCTCTTTCTATTATAAAAAAGACCTCTGCATAGGGCAAATTAAAATTAGATTACGCATGCATTATTTGGTGCTGGGTATTTGTATTTACTATTTATTATTTCTTATTTCCTGGTTATGTATACATCTAATTTGAGATTGAAAACAGCTATGCTTTACACTACACCAAATAGTTTAATACATTAACAACTTCCCCATTTTTAAAATAAACTCTTGGCACCCTTTTCCCGATTATACATAATATTTCATATGGAATTGTTCCTATTAGATGAGCTAGCTCATCTGCTGTAATTTCGTAATCACCCTGTCTACCAAGTAGCACAACCTCATCACCGATTTTTACCTCTTCTTTTATATCAGTTATATCCACCATGCACTGATCCATACAAATGCTTCCCACCACAGGTGCAAACTGTCCATTCACTAAAACCCTGCTTTTCCCATTAAGGAGTCTTGAATAACCGTCGGCATATCCTACGGGAATTGTGGCTATTAGCGACTCACGTTGGGTTGTGAACTTCCTTCCATAGCTAATGGAAGTGTTCGACTCTACACTTTTTATCATTGCAATACTTGTCTTTAGAGTCATGGCAGGCTTTAAATTAATTTTTGTCCTATCAATCTCAGGGCCTGGATAAACCCCGTAGAGTATTATTCCCGGTCTTACAAGCTCCATAGAAAGCTCCGGGTAGTTAACAATAGCCGCACTGTTAGAAACATGGCGAATAGGTATCATAATTCCTATTCGGTTAAGTTCATTTATTATGATATCAAAGAGCTCCGCTTGCTGCTTTGTATAGCTTCTGTCATTTTCATCTGCTGTAGCAAAATGCGTAAATATGCCCTCAACAATTATTCCTGGCAGCTTATGAATTTTAACAACATCCTTAACTGCGCTGTATCCTGGTGGGAAACCAACTCTTGTCATTCCTGTATCTATTTTTATATGGACTCTTGCTTTTGTTCCCTGCCTGACTGCCTCGGCAGAAAGCGCCTTAGCAATATCATGGCTGTAAATAGTCTGAGTAATGTTATGATGAATAAGCTCATCTACTCTTTTGGGGTTGGTGTGACTTAGCACAAGTATTGGAATTTCTATTCCTATTTGCCTCAACTGAATGGCCTCATCCAGCATAGATACTGCAATACGCGAGGCGCCATTATCAATCATGGTCCTTACAGTTTCAAGAACTCCATGGCCATATGCGTCTGCCTTCACGACAGCCATTATTTCAGTTCGCTTCCCTACTATCTTTCTTACTTGTTGTACATTATGTGCAATTTTGTCCAAATCTATTTCTGCCCAAGTTCGAGTAAATATAAAATCCATAATCTTCTTGTATGATATAGTAGACAACTAAATCATACATTCCTCCTACTCAAAGTCTGTTTTCCCTTGGTTAAGATATTTTAAAGCTTTTGGTAAGCATGTCGCAATATCTGATGCTATTACTCCAGCAGATCCAATCTCCTCTGTGGCAATATCCCCTGCCATACCATGAATGTAGGTTCCGGCTACAGCGGCATCATACGGGGATAAGCCCTGCCCTAATAACGATGTTATAGCCCCTGCTAAAACATCTCCTGATCCTGCTGTTGCCATGCCTTGATTGCCGGTAGGGTTTATTGCTATCCTGCCATCATTGGCTGATATTATTGTACCCGCTCCTTTTAAGACCACAGTAAGTCCATACTCGTCGGCGAAGCTTTTTGCTATCTCAATCCTATTGTTTTGAATCTTTGATACCGATAAACCTGTGAGCCTTGACATTTCTACAGCATGGGGGGTAATAATGACTTCACATCTTAGTTTTTCCAACAATGATTTGTTCTGAGATATAAGATTTAAAGCATCTGCATCTATTACCATAGGCTTGTCACAACAATTAACTACAGTGTCAAGAAGCGTCATAGTCTCGTCTGTACAAGAAAGGCCAGGGCCAATCAATACTGCATCAGCGGTAGATATGAGTTCTTGCATGAGATTTTGTAAACGTGTAAGGTCATTTTCTGGGATAATTGTGAAAACCGCTTCGGGAATTAGTATGCTTAGTGGCGTTATGCATGATTGAGGCACAGCAATTCTAACTAGACCTGAGCCTGCGCGATAGGCTGATATAGCACTCAAATATGCTGCTCCGGTCATGCCTTGCGAACCTGCTACTATAAGTAGTTTTCCAAATGTCCCCTTGTGCCCCTCCTCAGGTCTTATAGGCAATATCTCTCTTATATGATTCGCGTCTATCAGCATAGGCGTCTCATACTCATCTGCTAGTGCATAAGGTATACCAATATCAACCACTGAAAGCTCGCCCATTTGTGAAACACCAGGATGCTGCATCATCCCAACCTTAGGAAGATAGAATGTTACTGTAGCATGAGCCTTTACACATATCCCACGGATTTGTCCTGTTAAGCCATCCACGCCTGATGCTATATCTATAGATAAGATTAGAGAAGAATTATTATTTATCACATTAATAGTTTGAAACCAGATGCCCTCTATATCACGGTCAAGGCCAGTTCCGAAAAGGCCGTCAATTACCAAGTCGCTTTGAAGACATGATTTTTTTAGCCCATGTAAGGCTTCCTCATTATTTATAACAGGAATATCCATGCCTAAATTAATTAAGATTTGACCATTAATATATGCATCTCCAAAAAGATTTTCAACATTGCTCATTGCATATATTGAAACAGCATAACCCATGGACAAAAGATGTCTTGTTACTGCTAGGGCATCACCACCGTTATTTCCGTTTCCAGCTACTACGGTAATCTGGGGGTTTTCTATTCCTTCTAGCATGCTTGAAGCCTTAAATGCTATTTGAAGCGCGGCATTTTCCATAAGTACAATACCTGGAATGCCAAGCGTGTTTATTGCTATTGAATCAATTTCCTTCATCTGGTGAGGTGTCAGCAGCTTCATCTTTCCTAAACCCCTCCAATCTATAAGCATTCTCGAATTCTCTTACAGGATCGGTTCCAATAAGCTCGGTTAAGTCAACAGAATAGTTTGTCCAATCAACAGAAATAACATCTAACTCCTCTGTCAGAAGCTTCTGTCTCTCTGCAATTTGAGTAAGCTCGTCCTTAATTTCAAGGGCTCTTTTGTTATTTACCTTTAGAGTAGAGAAAATATGATTAATAGATTTGTTTAGAAGTTCTATATTAGCTTGCTTCAATTTATCCTTGAGATCTTCAATATCTTCCATAGAAGCATTTATTCGGTTATTGATCCTCTCAATTTCCTTTTTGCATTCTTTAAGCCCACGCTTAGCTTCATTATTATCTTCCTCAAAAGCTTCCTTTGTTAGGCTCATTATTTCAGCCATGGCTTTTCTTTTTTGAGGTTCTAGATTGTCCTGCTCCCTTTGTAATAGGGCTTCTTGCTTTATAAGTTCATTCATTTCATCTTCAGCTTCTTTAATGTCCGAAGGCATTGGAACGGTAGCAAAAAGTTTAGTCCATCTTTCATCTATTGACAACCTGGTAATATCATTTTTTCTTAGTATTGAAGAATCAAAAAGCACATCTGTGATTTTATCCTGATTTATATTTTTTCTATTTGGCTTAGTAATTCTCTTTAAGAAGTTCATTATAAATACACCTCCAGAATAAATTTACCCAGTTTATTTAGTTGCTCTTCTAAAATTATATTATCTATAGTATACCATAGCATGGAGCGTTTTCTTATACTCTATTTATTCGCTTTATGTGGCAACTTATATGTTGTCAAGACTCATTATAATTGAGATAATAGTAGTAGTGAAAATAAAGAGCAGGTAAACACATGGATAGTAATTGCCCCAACAAAAACTCTACTTCCAAACAAAACAAATTTTCCCTTATGGTGGGGAGAAAAAGCACCTTGATTTTTTTATCGGTTTTTTTAGGGCTTTTATTACTTGTCGCGATTATTTCTTTAGCCACTACGCTCTATTCAAAGACTATTTATCCTAATGTAATAATGCTTGGTACTGATGTTGGCGGCTATTCAAAAGAGAAGCTCTCTAGTTTTTTAGAGACTGAACTTTCAACAGTCTTTAGTAATATGGAATTAACTATTTCAGACCCACATTTTGAGAAAACCGTGAGGATAAGTGACATAGGAATTGAAATAGATATAGAAGCTATGGTGAATAGGGCTTATTGCACAGGTCGTGAGGGTAATCTATTAAATCGCATTGCCTCCATTATGAAACTTAAGAAGAATTCTGTTACCGTTGACATAATTCCTAGCGGAGATTCGGCAAAGTTCAACGCCTTCCTAGATGATATATGCAAAAATACATTTAGTGAAATATTACCTTCTAATATAGTAATTTTAGAAAATCAGGTTATCCTCTGCACGGGAATTCCAGGTCGTGAGGCTGATAGAGAAGAACTACAAAAGCTTATTGTCGATACACTAGTTAGGCTTGAATCAGCTCAGATTACAGTCCCAGTCAATAAAAAGATACCCCCACCTTTAGATATAGACACAACACTATTCACACTTAACAAATCTCCACTTAATGCTGAATTTGTACGCACCTCAAGAACGACCTATGAAATCACCCCCCATCAAATGGGTTTTTCATTAGACCGGGCAGACCTAATGGAGATAATTTCGTATGTAGAAAGCAGAGAAGTTAGTGACTATGAAGAGATTATACTCCCCGTTGAATTCATAACACCTGACATTACAACAGAGCAGCTTGAAGCACAGACTTTTAGGGATACTCTGTCCACATTCAGCACTTACTTTACTACTCTAACCGAAAACAATTATAATAGAGGAATCAATATCGGAATTTCGGCAAACAGTATAGACGGCACTATTCTATTACCAGGAGAGAAGTTTTCATTTAATGAGGTTGTCGGTCCACGTACAGCAAAAAAAGGATACCGCATTGCCCATATATATGTTGACGGTCAGATTAAGGATGGTACAGGCGGAGGAATCTGCCAGGTATCCACTACCCTGTATAACGCCGCCTTAAGAGCAAATTTAGAGGTGGAAGAACGCCATAATCATATGTTTACTGTAGGTTATGTACCCTTAGGACACGATGCGGCCGTCTCCTATGGATATGCCGACTTAGTCTTTACAAATACTAGTTCCTACCCTTTGCGTATAAATGCTATAGTAAATCCAGCGGGCAGTATTACATTTAGTATTTCCTGTACCAATGATTATCCCGATTTAAGGGTTAAGCTAGCTACAAAAACCATAAGCACCACCCCTTTTACTGTGGTCTATGTAAATGATAATACCTTGCCACAAGGGGTTGAGATAGTTGCCGATAAAGGGCTAAATGGTTATGTGGTCGATACATATATGAAGGTTTATAATGGAGATGAGCTTATAAAGGAAGAAAAGCTTCACAGAAGTACCTACCAAATGTATCCGCGAAAAATACTGCGTGGTTATGCTCCTACAATTGAGATTATAGAATGAACGAGGTTTATTAATGGTAGAATTGATAGTCTCTACACCCTTTAATAATAAACGCATTGATACTTTTCTTTTTGAGACCCTGACTAATATACCGTCATCGGTCATATTTAGGGCCTTTAGGAAAAAAGATGTCCGTGTAAATAATAAAAGAGTACCCCCCACATATTTAGTGGCATCTGGAGATAGAGTCCAGCTTTACATTACCCTTGATAATTCAGAAAAGTCCACTATGAGCCTTGATAGTCGCAAAGAAGTTCCCAGCACCTCTAGTCAAGAGAGCTCTGGAGAGCCTCAAGTTTCGGAGCCTGTTTCGGTCTCTCATGCTTCATCACCCCGCTTTCCAGCTCCTAGCATCATATACGAGGATCAAAACATAGTCGCTGTGTCAAAACCACAGGGAATACCCGTACAAACTGATAAAAATAACGATAATATAGTATTGGATATTTGGGTGCGGGATTATTTTAGGAAAAGAGATAATACAAGCTATGATGATGGATTTCCTGCTCTATGCCATAGGCTTGATAGAAATACCGGTGGCCTCGTGTTGTTTGCTAAGAACCGCGCTACCTTAAATATTCTAGAGGATAAATTTCGTTCTCATGAAATAAAAAGAATATATCACTGTATTGTAGACGGGATTCCTAAGAAAGCCAGCGCAGAGCTTCGTAGCTATCTAAAAAAGGATAGCAAAAGAAGTCTCGTATCTATATTTGATAAGCCTGTTAAGCACTCAGACTCTATTGTAACCCGATATCGAGTATTGAAAAGCACAAATAGCATCTCACTGTTGAAGGTGGAATTAATCACAGGCAAAACTCACCAAAGAAGAGCCCATTTAGCACATATAGGATACCCTGTATTAGGTGATGGTAAATATGGTATCAATTCAGTTAATAGAGCTTATAAGTTAAAATGGCATGCACTATGGTCAAAAGAAATAACATTCATGTTTACCACCGACTCAGGACATTTAGATTATCTTAATCAAAAAAGCATTATGCTTCCCGAAATACACTGGGAAAAGCAGCTCATTTAAATCCTAAAGGGCTCTTAATATGGACTTCTCACAATAAATCAGGTGTGAATAAAACCGGTATCATGCCTAATAAAATGGCTTGAATCTCTTAAGTCTCAAAGCATTTGTTACAACAGATACCGAGCTAAAGGCCATTGCTGCAGCCGCTATCATAGGGTTAAGAAGTGGGCCTCCAAAAATGTGGAGTATGCCTGCGGCAATTGGTATACCAAGTGTATTATATGCAAATGCCCAAAACAAATTTTGTTTTATTATCCTTATTGTTTGCTTGCTAAGCTGTATTGCAGTAGGAACATCCATAAGATCACTTCTCATAAGAACAATATCAGCCGATTCCATTGCTACATCAGTACCCGATCCAATGGCTATGCCAATATCAGCCTGTGCAAGTGCCGGTGCATCATTTATCCCGTCTCCTACCATAGCTACCTTTTTATTCTCGGACTGAAGCTTTTTAATCTGCTCTGCCTTGTCCTGTGGTAAGACCTCGGCTAATACTCTATCTATCCCTGCCTGACTTGCTATGGCTTGAGCTGTGCCTTTATTGTCACCAGTAATCATGACAACATCTATTCCCATTTCATGCAAAACCTCAATAGCCTTCTTGCTACTTGGCTTTATTACATCAGCCACGGCAATTATCCCAGCCAACTTACCTTCAATGGCAATATACATAGGGGTCTTCCCTTCTTTAGCTAGTCTATCTGACTCGGCCTGTAAGCTGACCTCAATGTTTTTATTATCCATAAGTCTCTTATTACCAAAAAATATTTTTTTGCCTTGTAAAACAACCTCAATACCCTGGCCTGGAATTGCATAAAACTCATCAGTATTTAACAATTCTAACTGCTTTTCCTTTGCCTTATTTATTATAGCCTCGCCAAGGGGATGTTCAGATCCTCTTTCGGCGGATGCAGAAAGCCTAAGTAGTTCATCTTCAGTTAATTCATCAGTGGTTATTATTTCGGTTACTACAGGTTTACCCTCTGTGATTGTACCTGTTTTGTCAAACACAATAGTTTGAATTTTGTGTGTAGTTTCAAGCGCATCTCCGCCCTTAATTAGTATTCCATGCTCGGCACCTTTCCCAGTTCCCACCATAATAGCAGTAGGAGTAGCTAGGCCCAATGCACATGGACATGCAATAACCAATACTGAAACAAATATGGTAAGCGAAAACACTATGGATTGGCCTGAAACATACCATGCTAATCCTGCAATAAGTGCAATTGCCATAACTATGGGCACAAAATAACCTGATATAACATCGGCTAGCTTGGCAATAGGAGCCTTCGTTTCCTGGGCCTCCTCCACAAGCTTAATAATTTGAGCTAGTGCGGTATCCTTTCCAACCTTAGTTGCCTTAAATCTTATTGTCCCGTTTTTATTAATTGTTGCTCCAACAACCTTGCTACCCGGATTTTTCTCCACAGGTATGCTTTCGCCTGTAAGCATGGATTCATCTATGGAGGTTCTCCCTTCAACAACTTCGCCATCTACCGGGATTTTTTCTCCTGGCTTTACAAGAATAATATCTCCCGTTTCAACTTCTTCAATTGGAATTGTCATTTCAACTCCATCATGAATGACGATCGCCGTTTTGGGAGTGAGTCCCATAAGCTTCTTTATTGCGTCTGAAGTTTTGCCCTTTGAGACTACCTCTAAATATTTCCCAAGCATTATAAGCGTTATTATTACACCGACAGATTCAAAATAAAGATTATGTGCATATTCGGATTTACCATTTATTATTTGCAGTATTGAATATAAACTGTATAGAAATGCCGCTCCGGTACCAACCGCAATTAAAGAATCCATATTAGGCTCTCTTTTAAATAACCTACTAAATCCAACAGTATAAAAGCGGTATCCGGATATCATCGAAGCGATAACCAAAACAAGCTGTGTTAGAGCAAAATTTAATGGGTTTAGATCAGGATTTATTATTTTTGGAACAGGCAAGCCGACCATATGTCCCATGGATATATAAAAAAGAGGTGCTGTAAAAATGGCAGCAACCAAAAACCTTACCCATAAATCATTTCTGGCTTTTTCTTTTCTAACTTTATCATAATCAGGTTCATTAACCATTTCTAAATCAAGAGCCTTATACCCTGCTTGTTCTACTGCATTTTTAATCTCGGAAATTCTTGTCATTGCAGGATTATAAACAACCTTTGCTTTTTCAGTGGCTATGTTCACACTAACCTCGATTACACCATCGATACCAGCTATGGCCTTTTCTACAGATTTAACACATGATGCACAGGTCATTCCGGAAATAGGTAGCAGTATTTGCTTATTACTTATATTCTCCTCGCTAACACCGTATCCCGCAATAACTACTGCGTTTTTTATATTTTCAATATTTGTTTTCTTCTCGTCAAATTCCACTGTAAGCTTCTCTGTTGCCATATTAACACTGGCCAAATCTACACCTTCAATTTTGCTAATACTTCTTTCAACCGCCATAGCACATGATGCACAGTGCATTCCAGTAATGATTAATATTTCTTTTGCCATACTTACACCACC
>CAYMAE010000008.1:16019-17516 GCA_964388375.1 uncultured Ruminiclostridium sp. | reverse complement strand
AATATTGCTTTGTGTGACGATATGCCTATATTTCGCGAAATACTTGAAATGCAGATTAACGAGTATAAGGCTAAATACAACATACATTTTAATATAGCACACTTTAACAGTGGCGAGGAACTTATAGAGTCCTTCAATGAAAATATGTCATTTTTTAATTTATTCTTCCTTGATTACCATATGAAAAAACTTACCGGGCTTGATACCGCTTTGTATATACGTCGTTATGACCAGAAAAGTGGCATTGTATTTGTCACCTCAGAAACTAGTTTATGTGACTTAAATACAGTAAACCCTTTAAGAACACTAATAAAGCCAGTTCGAAAAGAGGATGTTTATAAAGTCCTAAATCATAGTCTCTCATGAATTTCCTTTCAAAGATAGGCTCCTTAGATAAATAGACATTATTATATAAAATAGCTACCATAAGCTAAATGTACTTTGTTTTATACAAGCACCAATCGTCTTTTTTTTACAACAAATTCCCATCCATAACTGTGACTGCTTTTCCTGATATCAATACTCTTTCATCTATTACTTCTACCTTTAATATTCCGCCTCTTTTAGATGCTTGGTATGCAATAAATTTACTTTCCCCAAGTTTTTTCTTCCAATAAACTCCTAAGCAACAATGGGCCGACCCTGTCACTGGATCTTCAAATATTCCAACCTCAGGTGCAAAAAAACGTGATACAAAATCATACTCTGTAGATTTTGCTGTGACAATTACTCCTCTCATGGGTATTCTCATAAGCTTTGTAAAATCAGGCGTAATGCTCTTTACAATCTCTTCGGATTCAACTTCAATTATATAATCAAAAATATTTTTCCCGATATACACAGGGGTAATATTCAAAGCATCTATTAGCCCCATTGGTGCAATAACTTCTTCTTCTGGAGTTGCTGGAAAATCAAGCTGTATATATCCGTGATCTTTTCGTGCTTTAAGTAGCCCACTCTTCGTATAGAAATTAACTTCTTGGTCTTGCTGTAAATATCCTTTTTCATACAAAATATGCGCGCTTGCTAATGTTGCATGCCCACATAAATCTATTTCAGAATTCGGGGTGAACCAGCGAAGATTATACCCATCATTCATTGGTAAAAGGAAGGCTGTCTCAGCCAAATTCATCTCGCTTGCAACATCTTGCATCCATTGTACAGAAGGATTTGATTTCAGTATACATACAGCCGCAGGATTTCCCGCAAACGGCTTATCTGTAAATGCATCTACTTGATAAATCTTCATGGTCATCCTCCAATATAGTCATATAATAGCTTGCGAATATAATATTTTACTCTTAATACACCGTGAATTGAACCGTCCTTCGCATTAGTTGTGTTCGCTTCAGTAAGATGGTGTTGCGTTAAATAATTCTATAAACCTGAGAAAAACCTTGAAGTAAATTTAGAATGTGGTTAATTCTTCAAAAATTCGTATAGCAAAATTATCGGTCATTCCTGAAATAAAATCAATAATAGCTTGTAAATAATCCT
>CAYMAE010000008.1:0-15919 GCA_964388375.1 uncultured Ruminiclostridium sp. | reverse complement strand
GCAAAATTATCGGTCATTCCTGAAATAAAATCAATAATAGCTTGTAAATAATCCTCTTGGCGACTTAAATCATATAGTACCTTGTTTTTATACTTACTCTCCCTTAAAAACCCAGCATAGTCATTGGAATACTTCTTAAGCCATTGTACAAAACGCTGAGTTAAGTTTGGATATATATCACCATACTGTAAGTCTAACTGTTTTATTGTGTCGTCATCTTTGTATGCTTTTTTTAGTGTCATATATATAGATTCAATTACTAATTGGGCATACTTCTGATAAGTAGATAGACGCTCATGCTTATATATATATGTATAACTAAATTCCCTTAATTCCTTCATCAGATTAAAATGATTCTGAGAAAAACGAATTCCTGTTTCAGGGGTACTATTATTGCATATATCAATAATAAAATTGTGCATTATTACTGTGTTGTTTATTTCCGATAGCCTGTGATTAGTATGCGCTTTAGCAATTTTTAATAATTCCTTTATATTATTAGAATTTAAGATCTTTAAATCCCAGGCATCTTCAATATCCCGTCCAAGATATGCAATTTTGTCAGAAATCTTAACAATGCAACCTTCCCATGTATATGGAGCATATTGATTAGGTCGTTCAATTGATTCTAAATCTATACATTCACTACGGGGGAAAATAGATTGATCATCGACTTCCCCGCAGTGAGATATTATCCCATCCCTTACCGCATATGTAAGATTCAAATTGACCTCTTCGCCTTTTGGACCCGGTAAGGTTTCACATTTATCTATAAACCTAAGACTGTTTCTTTCATGCCAGAATGTATCATTTAAATCAGTTTTCGCAATATTTTTAAGAATACTCTCTCCAAAATGGCCAAAAGGCGCATGTCCAACATCATGACCCGTTGCAATTGCTGTCGTCAATTCTGTATTCAGACCAAGATATTTTGATATTGTGTAGCTTACTGAGGAAACATGATTTACATGCTCAATACGAGTGCAAATATGGTCATTTTTTGTGGCAAAAAACACTTGAGTCTTATGCTTAAGTCTTCTATAGGCATTACAATGTAGGATTCTATTATAATCCCTAGAAAATGGAGTTCTAATATCATCGTTCCGACTATAAAGCCCGTCTTGTCTTTGAATGCATTCTTGCCATTTTTTATTATTCTCACTAATAGCTACTTTTTGAAACTGATTACTCATAATTTCACCATCTCTTATTTATATCTTTCTTTTTTCCCCCATTTGCTTTTATCATCTGCTTCCAACCCGATTCAGCTCCTACTTTATATAAAAATCTTGGAAAGCCAATAGATGTATAGATATCTTCTTTGGAGGTTTGTGACAATATTACATTTTTAAGTCCTGTATAAGCCTTTGCAAGTGTACCTTTTGGTCCTTTACCTAATGGTACGCCGTTCATATATTCCAACGCACCACCGCCCCCAAAGCCGATGCCCGTTCCCCAAACAAGTCCTACTTTATCACACCAGTTTTTTAGTATAGCCAGTGCATTGCAATTTTGCTTGCCCTCAAAAAAGCCACAATTAACAATTGCATATACGTGAATGTTTTTATTATTAATGCCCAGCCTTTCCATTTCACAAAGACGTGACAGTAGGTGTGACGGTATAGCATCTACATAAAGCGGAAAGGCAAACACCCATACCGAATAGTTACACAAGTCCTTAATTTCGACTTTTGTAATATTTGGGGTATGAAAAGAAAAATCTTTAAAAGTATGCTCACCTGAAAATGTACTTTTTAAGTCACACAGTAATGTTTTACTGGCACTTTCTTTTTTCTTGGGGCTCGCGTTTATCAATGCAATATTCATACAAGCACCGCCTTTACTTCTTCTGCCGAATTAAAAAATAAAACATTTGCCACTTTGCCGTCATAGTTCACGGCATTTGCAGTCACTAAGCTTTTCGCTGTTTCTTTTTCAGATTGTGTAATATCCTCACCATAAAAATAGGCAGATATGCTTATCACATTATCGTATCTACGTTTATGGTGCATTTCACCGTTTCTTGTGACAAAATTCGGAGATATATATGAAATAGATCTGTCTAGCACATTTTTAATAAAGGGACTGAAGCCTCCATAAGTAGATTTGCTTATAAGAATTAATTCATCACACCTACTTAACAACTGCCCCATATTTGAATAATTGTCTTTAATAACGCATTTCCCAGGAGTTTTAATCCAACACCCGAAGCAGCCTATGCAATGATGCAAATTGCCATCATTATTAATGACATTATTTTTATCATCTGATTTTATTGGTAGGTCTTTGACATCCGATATAATCAACTTCATACTTGCTTACCACCATTTTTGCTTTATTTTTAATATTAACAAACAGATCCCAGCATTGCAACTTATTGTATGCTCTCTCCGTCTTTGGTAAAAGCAATATTGCTCAAAAGCACTAAGCTCCTCAATTTAAATATCAAGATATCCGTTATTATTAGCCTTTTCCTGATAAAATCGATTCTCTCAATACTACCATATGAAAGGAATAGACTAGTACCTATATTATTAAATGACATTGCTTCAATATCCTTAGTATACATGCCCCATGAGAGCCACATTAATCTTTTAATCCACGGTCTATCTTCTATTTGCTGTAAAAAAAGTTTATTGTATTCAATACTCTTTTCATAGTTTTTTAAGCTTAAAAATTTTTTAGCTGTGAAAAAATCTCTGAAATAATGTCCTACAATCCTTACAGGAATTAAGAAAATAACCATGGATGCTAAAACCTATACCTTTTAGTGTGCCCGCAAGATATTTTACTGCTTGCTTGCCACCAACAGCTCCAACTGTCGATACTACAATAGCTTTTTTATCAAAGAAATACGGCCTATGAAGCATAAAACATAAATGGTCAATAAGATTCTTTGTCAAAGCGGTCGGTTGCATATTAAAAGTTGTAACAGAAAAAATTAAGCCATCACATTCATCAATTTTCTCTATTATGGTTCTCATAATGTTATAATGCGGACAATACTGATGCCCTTTTCTAAAACAAAGGCTACAGCCTATACAGAATGGTAATTTTGAATCAACCAACTGAATCTCTTCGAAGCTTGATTCTGGAGAAATCTGTTCAATAATATCCCTTAATAATTCCGCTAACCTCCATGTATTACCTTTGTGCGCGCTACCGTTGACAACTAAATATTTCATTATGAACACCTCGAATCATATTATTTCTACGCAGGATCCTCACAGGTTGTTTCAGCTATCTTAAGTTTTTCTTAGATGATATTCATCTAATTTTAGCAAATCTATGGTATATGTGAATATAATCTTGAAAATACAAATTATCCGGTATCTTTGATAGTTTACAAAGTATCAAAAAATTAATGAGAAGAGAGAAAATTAAGATAACTAATATCAACGCTATAATTATGTCCTCGCTGAATTACCTAACTATATTCTATTAATAATGTGTTTTATGAAATACGATGTTGCATAATAAAGTTCTCCACAGACTGGCTACATCTTTGAAGAAAAGCCTCTTCACCTAATGTATTAATCTTGAAAAAAAGTGCTTGGCTTCCTCCAGATGAAATTGCAGATACAAATATATCTTGTTTATTCCCTATAATTGTAATATTAAGGCTAACACGATTACCTCCAGCCATGCTATATCTCTCATAGACTCGAACAGCCAGTTTCAATTGTTCCATCGTAAAATCACTACCATCTTCGAAACTAGCGGAAGCACTACCTTTAACAATGTCATTATGTATCCAATTCAGTAACTCTTCAAAATTCCCTTTGAGCCTTTTTTCATACTTAGCCATAATTCTACTCCTTTATTTACTATTGAAAATAACTAAAATTATACTGTCGCTCAACGCCATATTGCGTTATGGATAGCGCTATCACTATGTATTTCAGCCTCACCCAATATTTCTTGAATTCCCTTAAATGTCATACCAACCGATATTTCATATCCATTATAATTAAAATCACCACAATCAATTAATTCAATTTTATCGTCATAATCAAATAGGATTATATATTTGTTATAGTAATAGGCAACGGCACCGTCCCTATAATCTTCTATCGAATAGTTATATCCTAGAAGATCAATAACATTTGGTTTTTTAAGATGTACTAGCTTTTCAATACTATCCTTCGTAAGTATGAAGTTTCTATCTTCTTCCGTTGGAAGACTCTGAACAAAGATATCATTTATTGTTTTTGTATCTTCAATTTTTGAATTCTGCATGCGACCGCATCCGAGAAACAGTGTGGGAATTCACGCTCCATGATAGTGCCCCTATAACTTGTAATGACCATATACTACGTCATTTATAAACAAAACATCTTTTTCCTATTTGATAATACTTCCATCCACTTCATCAAAAAATGACAATACATTTATCTCGTGTTCCTTGTTTGCTTCCTGATTCTCGCCATGACCAACGCCTGATATTATGACTTGTTTAGCATTTGGTATTAAATCTACCATCTCCTTTTGAAGCTCCGGCCTTGTTACTTCATCTACATCGCCGCCTATTACAAGAGTAGGGCACTTAATTCTATCCAAATAAGGTCTGTTATCGAAATTTAAAAGTCCCTCAAATAGTCTTATCATCCTGTCTGGATTTTTAGGTTTTGGTATAAGATGAAAAAGAGGAAAAGCCCATTTGTATTTACCGTAGTATTTTGGCGTATAGGTTTTTATTATACTATCTACATTTAATTTATACCATTGACCTTCTTTACTCCATTGTGACCATTGTAGCAGAATTCTGTTTAACTCTTCATCCACATGGGCCATTGTTGCCCCTAATACAAGGCTACTTATTCTATGTGGAAAATCAATTGCTACCCATTGCCCAATAGGGCCTCCGCCCGAATTTGTTTCTACGTGCGCCTTATCTATTTTGAGTTCATTCATAGCCCAAATGAAGTCGCTTGCAAAATCTTTGACTGTAAATCCTTCTGGAATAGGCTCTCTTCTACTCATCACAATGATGCTGTGTTTGTTTGCGTATCTCTTTAGCATTTTTGCAAGGATATATGGGTTTGGAAATTTACCAACAGTATTGAGGCCATCTCCTGCACCAGGTATGAAAATTATAGGCGTACCGTCTCCTTTAATATGTACATATTCAATAATAGCGTTATCTGGTGTTTTAATTTTTGATGTTTTATACTTTGGCATACCCATTAACAATCACATCCATTCTATATAACTCGCGCCACGTATGGCGCGTACTTTTGCCCTCCATTTCAGAGAACTTAAGTCTTTGTTAAATAATACTCATCTAATTTTAAGGAGTCTGTGGTATATGTGTATATTTTTTCAGATAATATATATATAGATAATATTTCTAAAAATTTATATCGTCAAGTGGATTTGGAATTTTTGCGATTTCTTTACTACTAACATGTGTATAAATCTCAGTCATTTTAGAACTCGCATGTCCCAGCAATTTCTGAATATATCTAAGGTCTACACCACTTTCCAGCAAATGTGTGGCAAATGAATGTCGACGCCAATGCACCGTGCTCTTTGAATTGAATTGTTTTATGTTTAAGATTTTGAATCACTGAAATAATACTTTAATTTTTTTTTGGACAATACATTAGGTAACTTCTTTTCTTTCAAGGAATGAACAATTTTAAACTCAAAATTAGGCAACCGTTTAACCTTAACATACCAAAATTAGAGGCTTCCGATTAGCTGATTAATATATGAATGCGAGCAGGTAACCTTTTATTTTACTTTGTTCCACCCCCAACAATTTATGTAGAACCAAAAAAGCTGATAAGAAAAACTCTTATCAGCTTTTAGAAATATTTATATTATTGATATATAGTCAGGCAATTACACTATTAAAAATAAGATTTATGATCCCTGCATCATTCTTTCCTTATAATGATGAGCCTCTTCAAGCATCATATCCTTAACCTTCATGAGCCTAGTCAAATTACCACGCTCATTTTCATCTAGTTTCATTACAATGTATTTTATGGTTTCTTCAAGGTTTGGAATCATTACATATTCAAGGGCATTAACACGGCGGCGAGTCTTCTCGATCTCGTCAGCCATGAGCTGAGCCGTTTTTTCTAACTCGGCTAACTTAAGTAGGTGCGGCGTAACCTTTTGCAGTGCTATCATAGCACCGTCAAGCTCTCCTGAGGTGGTAGCAAAACCATAAGGGAATATATCGTCACCTGTCTGACCTTCTGTTGAGAACTCGAAAACAGGTACTTCAACACTCATTACATTCTTGGAGGTTGCTTTTAGAGTAATCTTTTGTTTTGGAAAGATCAATGCTTCCTCCAAATGGGTATCGCTCATAAGAGCCCTTGCCATAATGAATCGTGAATATACGTCGGTCATCATCTTTTCAACGACTTGCCGTTCTTTTCGATTCTCCTTGACGATAGCAAGGAACTTCTTCATAAGCTCATCGCGTTTATCCTTTAAAAGCTTATGGCCGCGTCTTGCCGTCTTTAGCCTCTTTTTTAAATTTGTCAGCACCATACGGGTGGGATTTACATTTAACCTTGCCATTGCTTACTCCTTTATTACAGGATGCTTCAATTACGCTTCCTTAGTTCAAGTTATAATCGATAGAACAGCCCTAATAATTTGTCTAGAAATCATCCTCACGCTTTCCCTCCTGCTTCACACAGAATAACCGTCCCCTTGTGATCCTCAGGATTATTCAGTCAATTTTTTGCCTGGGTAGTATTTTTCGATAAACTGAGTCTTAATACGCTTGAGCTCGGATTTAGGTAGTATGGACAAGAGCTCCCAGCCTAAGTCTAATGTTTCCTCAATACTTCTATCAGTGTCGTAGCCCTGGGATACGTATTTCTTCTCGAATTCGTCTGAAAATTTCGCATAAAGCTTATCTATATCGGTTAGCGCTGCCTCACCTAAAATGGCTGCTAGTTCCTTACTTTCCTTACCACGTGCATAGGCAGCAAACAATTGGTTCATGGTATCAGCATGGTCCTCGCGTGTTTTTCCTGTTCCTATGCCTTTATCCTTTAGACGGGATAGCGACGGCAATACATCTATAGGTGGAGTTAGACCCTTCTTATAAAGCTCACGGCTGAGGATAATCTGGCCTTCAGTAATATAGCCGGTTAAATCAGGAATTGGGTGAGTTTTATCGTCCTCAGGCATTGTGAGTATTGGTATCAATGTGATTGATCCATCTTTGCCCCTCATCCGGCCTGCTCTCTCATACATTGAAGCTAAGTCGGTATACAAATATCCTGGGTATCCACGGCGTCCAGGAACCTCTTTACGAGCTGCTGAAACCTCACGAAGAGCTTCAGCGTAGTTTGTGATGTCAGTTATAATAACAAGAACATGCATGTCCTTTTCAAAAGCCAAATATTCTGCTGCAGTAAGAGCCATACGTGGTGTTGAAATACGCTCAACGGCAGGGTCATTTGCAAGATTCATGAAAAGAACAGCTCTTTCTATTGCTCCGGTTCTCTTAAAGTCACTAACGAAGAAGTCTGCTTCCTCAAAGGTAATTCCAACAGCCGCAAATACAACGGCAAATTTACTATCAGTTCCTAGAACCTTCGCCTGTCTGGCAATTTGAGCAGCAAGTTCTGGATGAGGTAATCCCGAAGCTGAAAAGATAGGGAGCTTCTGCCCTCTTACGAGTGTGTTTAAGCCGTCTATAGCAGAGAGACCAGTCTGAATAAATTCATTTGGATAGTCTCTAGCGGTTGGATTCATAGGAAGTCCGTTAATATCCAGTCTTTCCTCTGGTATGATTTCCGGGCCACCATCAATAGGCTTACCCAGACCGTCGAATACTCTTCCTAGCATATCATCTGACACAGGAAGTTCGAGGTTACGGCCTAAAAACCTAACCTTACTGTTAGAAAGATTTATTCCAACAGCATTTTCAAATAGTTGTACCAAAGCGGTATTACCATCTACCTCCAAAACTCTGCAACGCCTTATCTCGCCGTTACCAAGTTCTATTTCGCCTAATTCATTATAAGTTACACCTTCAACATTGCGAACCAGCATTAATGGTCCGGCAACTTCGGCTATTGAACGATATTCTTTAAGCATAATGCCATTCTCCTTCCTTTAGGACAGATAATCTACCTGTCTTTTTCACCAATAAGGACTTGAACTTGATTCGAAAGTTCCTCCTCTATTTCAACAAAGGGATTACTTCCTTCATCTTCTTCTATATATTTCATACGACTAATTTTTTCCCTTACCGGCATTGAAAAGAGGTCATTAATCTCTACACCTTTTTTCACTGCATCCTGAGACTTTTCATAGAATCCTAGAATAACCCTAATCATTCTATATTGCTTGTTTAGAGTGGTATAAGTATCTTGATCATTAAAGGCATTTTGTTGTAGGTAGTCCTCACGAATGGATCTTGCTGCCTCTAATGTAACTCTGTCTGCAGGTGACAGGGCATCAATACCAACTAGTTGTACTATTTCCTGTAGCTCTGCCTCTTCCTGGAGTATACGCATCATATCTGTGCGATAATCTATCCAGTCTCTTGATACATTTTCTTTATACCAATCGGCTAGCTTATCCTGATATAGCGAATAGCTCTGAAGCCAGTTTATAGCCGGGAAATGTCTCTTATATGACAGATTATAATCTAGTCCCCAGAACACCTTCACAATTCGCAAAGTGGCTTGAGAGACAGGTTCTGAAATGTCTCCACCGGGAGGTGATACAGCACCTATCGCACTTATTGCACCAGTTCTGTCACTAGACCCAAGTGTTTTAACTTTACCAGCTCTCTCGTAAAACTGAGCTAGTCTTGATGACAGGTATGCAGGATATCCTTCCTCACCAGGCATTTCTTCAAGACGTCCTGACATCTCACGAAGTGCCTCAGCCCATCGAGATGTGGAGTCGGCCATAAGAGCTACGGTATAACCCATATCCCTGAAATATTCAGCAATTGTTATTCCGGTATAAATTGAAGCCTCACGAGCTGCAACTGGCATATCTGATGTGTTTGCAATAAGAACAGTTCTCTTCATAAGGGCATGTCCTGTTTTAGGATCCTTTAGAGCCGGGAATTCCATAAGAACGTCTGTCATCTCATTACCACGCTCACCACACCCAATATATACTACTAAATCAGCCTCGGCCCATTTAGCTAGCTGATGTTGAACAACAGTCTTTCCACTTCCAAAGGGACCAGGTATAGCAGCTACACCTCCTGAAGCAATTGGAAATAGAGTGTCAATTATTCTTTGCCCAGTAATAAGTGGTTCGGTAGGAGATAGTTTTTCCTTATATGGCCTCTCTTTTCTAACAGGCCATTTTTGCATCATTGTCAATTCTTTAATCTTACCATCTTTATCCTTAAGCTTAGCCACAGTTTCCTCAATGGTAAATTCACCCTCATGAATTGACTCGATTGTTCCCTCACTTCCGAATGGAACAAGTATTCTATGCTGGAAAACCTCATTTTCCTGAACCGTTCCAATAATATCTCCGCTAGAAATATTATCTCCTGCTTTAACAGTAGGAACAAAGCTCCACTTTTTATCTCTATCTAATGGATTAATTTTAATGCCACGAGCTATATTGTTTCCGGTAGCATCACGCATTGCCTGTAATGGCCTTTGGATACCGTCAAAAATATTCTCTATAAGACCTGGACCTAATTCGACACTTAAGGGCGCCTTTGTGGATACTACAGGTTCCCCAGGTCCTAACCCTGAGGTTTCCTCATAGACCTGAATGGAGGCCCTGTCCTCATGGATTTCCAGAATCTCTCCTATCAATTTCATGTCCGAAACATGCACAACGTCCAACATATTGCTGTCTCGCATATTCTCTGCCACAACCAAAGGTCCTGACACCTTGACGATTCTGCCTTGATTCATCATCATTCCATTCCTTTCAAACCATCCGTAAAAAATCCAACGTCCAAATATCTTAACACGGCCTACACGGATTTAATTGATATATTAATCATCTTGAGCTAGTATGTCAGCCCCGACTGCCTTCTCAATACTCTCCTTAACAAATTTCATGCCAATTCCTAGTGAGCCTGTGCTTCCAGGTATAAGGATAATGGCAGGAAAATAGCTATTTCTGTACTTTGAAATCTCATCCATTATTTCGTTTGCAGCATTCTCAGTAATGTATATTAGGGCATATCCATTATCAACAAGGCTATTAAGCATGCTTGCTGTTTCGTCCTTATTATTGGTGGGATAAATATCAAATCCAATAGCCTTAAATCCAAGGATGCTGTCCTTGTCTCCCATGACCGCAATCTTATGCATAGCCTAACCTCAGCCTTTCCTTGATGGTTTCCCTTGAAACATTATTTTTTACACCCGTAATTATCATACGAGCATTTTTAATTTCGGTCTCCTTGAAATACAAATATCCTACAACAGGCTCAACACCCATAATGGCATACTTACTTTGCATCAGATACTGTGTAATAAAATCATCTAATATCTTTTCGACCTCTGAGATACCGTCCTCATTATTTATTGATTCATGTAGTTTCGGTGAAAGATTCTCATATCCTATGTCTTTAAGAACTGCAAATAGTTTGTCGAAATCCGAACCCACCATTTCTTCAAGAATTTCTTCTTTGAAGCTTCCACTTTTTATCCAAGCCTTGCGTATAAAATCCTCTGATTTATTAAGTAACTTTGATCTAATGAATATACGGATATTCGCAGTATCTGTAAGCATATTTATAAGGTTTATTAAGTCAGAATCCTCACTTTTATTAGCGTCAAAAATCATCTCAGCATAACTGGCGTTATCAAGAATAAAGTCAATTATCTGTGGATCGCCTGTTTTATTAAAGGATTCGCAACTGTCCGAAACTGCTTTGCTAAATATTTCTGACACTTCATCAAATTTTCTATTGGTGACAATTTTAAGAAGCTTTTCTGGCTCCATTGTACCCATATCAGATAACGATTCAGACACATCAATTTTCAAAAACTCGGCCTTTAATATAAGCTTGGCGTTCAGATAATCATATTTCTTTTTAAACAGATTGGATACCAGTGGATCAGGAATGATTTCCTCAATAAAGGCATATGCACTTTTAAGCTCTGAGGAAAGAAGTTGTTCTATATCAAACCCACCCTCTTTGCTGCTGGGACTTTCACCACTATACCCTGCTTCGACCAATATTTTCATAGCATCTGCTGAATCTGTAATGTCCAAAAGACGCTCCAACCTGTTTAAGGTTAGAAGCTTCGTTTCTCTGACACGTATTCGAGCTGTCGCATAGGCATAATCCTCTTGTTTGATTCTGGCCATACAAACTCCTTTACTACTTGTTTGAATCTTGGGAAAGGTGATTATGATTCACCATAAGACGCCTTTACGCCTCGTGGAATAATATCTTAGCTACCTCGGACTCTAGGTTCGGCCTTTTCATATTCAAAATGACCTCCAAGGTACAGTTTATTTCCATATCACCATAGCGAAGAATGAAGCCTCCTAAGGAATTAAGCTCATCGTTCGCCATGCTTATATTTGCCGATTGACCTTTTGCCTTGAGTTTTTCGTTAATAGAGGAAATAAAGCGTTCACCCAAACGCGTTCTATCTCTTTCATTGAAAACTATCATTCCTGACTTATTCTTTGCTGTGTCAAGTATTATAGCTTGTAAGAAAAGCTCATATTTATCAATCGGCATATTTGATAGATTTTTCAATGCAACGTCAAAAGCCTCGTTAATACACTCCTGGCGCACTTTAAGTATGTTTTTTCTATCCTTCATACTTTCTGATGCCTGGTGGCGCTCCTTAATAAGGACGGCTTCCTGCTTGGCTTGTTCAGTCATTAAGGTAATATTCTGAAAAGCCTCTTTCTCAGCCCCGGCAATAATGCCTTGCGCCTTGGCTTTTGCATCGTCCACTATCTTATCGTGTAGACTCTTAGCATCTGATAATATTCTTTCTTTTATCTTTTCGGCTCCATTCATTTTATAGCCCCTTCTAGATTATATTTGATTTAACATAAGAATGGAAACAACAAGTCCCAATATAGCAAACATCTCAACCATTAGAGCATAAATAATTGCGTTACCAAGTGCTTCAGGTCTCTTGGCAACCAAATGTATACCTGCAGTAGAAACCTTGCCCTGCCATATAGCTGACATATAACCTACAATACCCATAGGTACTCCAGTTGCTAGAAGCGCAAGACCAGTTTCAAGGGTTTCAACACTTGACATCTTATTAAGTATCATAAATGCAATAACAAATCCATAGATAGCCTGTGTTGCTGGAAGAGCCTGTAGAATCATTGTTGAAGTAAATCTGCTAGGTTCCTCGGTAATGACGCCTGCTGCTGCTTGTCCTGAAATACCACAGGCTTTTGACGAGCCTATAGCCGCAACCATAAATGCAATAACGGCACCTATGAATGCGTATACCTTGGGGTTTAAGAATAAATCGACAAACTTTAAATCCATAATGATTTCCTCCGTTAAATATTTAAATTTTATAATATTCCGTTATTTACTCCGGAATTAAGAAGCTTTGATGATTCATAGTCTACCACAACATATTTTGTCTTCGCTTTATATGCGTCAAAGGCAACTCCACCACCTTCAAGGAACTTTCCAAAGAACTCAAGGAATTGAAGTCTACAAGAATGAACATAGGCACTAAGTGTATTTAGTCCAATGTTTAGAGTATGTCCAAATAGGAGTATTACTGCCGCAAGAATTACTCTGACAACAATAAATCCGCCAAAGGATGTTGCAAGCGTATTTACTATATCACCAATAATAGCCGAAGCAAGCCCTAAAGCAAGTATTCTTGTATATGACAGGCAATCGCTGAAAAAGCTAACTATATCGTAAAGTCCCGGTAACCCGCCGAATATTTTCCCAAAGAGATTCTTTGATTTTCTACCACGGGTAATTAGTATTAGTGCTATTCCTAAAATAAACACTTTATATCCAGCCTGAACAATTGGGCTGTCATTTGGGATGGTTACCCCTGGTGCAAAAGGCAAGAGACTCATGACAAAGCCAGCATACATTACAATGACAAAACCCGCATCACAAATGGCATCAAAGATCTTTCCTTTTCGTATAAGGTTTAATCCCTTCATGAAAATGCCAGTAAACATATGAATTATACCTATTAATATTGAATAGCTCATCATAAGCTCAGTTTTCTCGGTTGGCACAATCCACAGGGCAGTTTTTGTTAATGATGCTATCCCAAACCAACTACCATATAAGAATCCTGCAAGAATAGTAGCAAGCCCACAGATAAACAAGAGCTTAAAAAATTGTCTTGTTTTATCTTCCATACGGAATTTCTTTAGGGCAAATCCTGTTGCCAAAGCAATTATAAGACCGTATCCGCCATCACCTAGCATAAGCCCAAAAATGAAAGCATAAAATGGCAGCGTTATAGCTCTTGGATCTATCTCAAGGCTTGACGGAACACCATACATCTCAACAACTGGGTTTATTGCCTCAATGATGGGGCCGTTTTTATATAAAACGGGAAACTCCTCATCCTTGCCAGGCTCTTCAATGGTCACAGCACAGTAAAAGTGCTTATTGATATATTGCTCGACCTTTTCAGAATGTTCTGCATGAAGCCAGCCCGTTAATAAAAATGCTTTCTCGGTGGATAGCAGACGGCTTTTTGCTTCAACTTTTATTTTTTCTGCTTGGAACGCATCTGAAAGAGTCTCTAATTCATTTCGTTTTGCTGCATACTCAATAATCAGAGCTCTTTTCTTCTCACGCTCATTTTCAAGAGACTTGATATCATTTTTTATCTTAATCTTTCTTTCATTTGCAGTTCCGTTTCCTTCACGAATGCTTATGCGATTAAATTCCCATTTTCTTAATAGCTCCAATATCTCTGATTCATAAGCCTTGGCTCCAAAAACCACTGTATAGTGCATATTATTATCACTTTTTACTAGTAAAAGCTCTGATTCCGGGAATTCAGTACTAAGATTATCTTTTACAGCTTTAATATCTATCCTGCTAGGCAGGCTACCCGTGTAGAAAAAAGTGTAACGAGTATTTGACTGCTCTAATGGTATATCCAAACCAAGCCAGGGCTCCACTGAAGCCAACTGACTATTAAGGTTGTTTTCTTCTACCTTTAATTTTTCCAAATCATTATAGGCACTGTTAATCTGATTCGCCTGATTCATTAGGCTATCTTTTTCTTTTATTATTTCATTATAATCAGCTTCGGAAACAAGACGCCTAGCAGAAATTAGCGGCTTTTTAACTGGTGCGAAACGACTTAAAATATCGATTGCACCATCAATTTCAGAAATGCTATCCTCTATGCTAGATAAATCTGATAAAACACTTAAATTATATGTTTTATAGCCGTGGTCCTCTTCGGGTTCCTTCTGATCTATTTCTAAAACTCCAAACTTTAGAAGAGCTTTTAATAAAGCAGAACGTTCCTCATTAAGCCCCAGGACAGCGATTTTGTTCATCTTTATCACTGCCATACTAATTCACGACCTTTTCTGCGATATAATCTGCGGCTTTTTGTAACCGTTCTTTGGATTTCAATCTAATCTGTTCTAAAGATTGGATTTTAGAATCTGTTTGAAGGTTTGTTTCGTTAACAGCTTCATCCTTGCCCTTTTGAAGCAGCTCCTGAGATAGGGTCTCCCCCTCAAAAATAGACTTTTCTAAAATCTCAGAGGCCTTCTTTTCAGCTTCGGTTATTATAACTAATGCCTGCTGTTTAGCCTCATTTTCTAGTCTATGTGCTTCATCTTCACTTTGAATAATACCTTGAAGAATCTTTTCCATTAGTACCCTCCCAATGTATTAAATCCGCTAAAGGATTTGTACCACCATTTTTCAAAAATATAGCACTTTTAAGTCAATATAAAAAATATTATCATAATTACTTCATTATAATGCCTATTCTACTTTGGCGTTATTATATTATCTTAAAAATATACATATTTTCTTAATATGGGTATAACTGAATTATCCTATGTGTTTATTCTACATATAATTTCTATTTTATGCAATAAAGGAAGGACTTTCGTCCTTCCTTTTAGCATCTAAGTTCTTCTGCACCTGGAAAATCAAATTTTTGAGGCGGGAAGAACTGATCCAGTGGAAATTCGATTGAATCAAAGATATCACAGGGATTGTCGTCAGTTGATGTAATACAATCCTTATTCGGATAGCAGAAATTAAAGGCAGGAATTAATAGCTGAACAAGACGCACAAGCTTAATAATAGAGAAAATGCCTATAGTCACTACAACTCTCCTCTGAGGTCCAAGAATTGCATTTACATCATTTCTCTCCTCATCACATCCGCAGTGATGGTGTCTTTCATGCACCTTCTTAACTCTAGTATTCAAAACTAGGGGCTCTGCAACCTCCACTTTAATAATTGGAAGGTTATCTTGTTCTACTAATCCGCTGCAGCCATCGCTACATCCATCACAAAGAGGAGGTATAGGATGATTTAAGTCAATGCTCTTAAAGATCTTGATTTTTCCTTCAGATCCAAAGAGAATCACAGTCTTTGAAAACCATATATAACCTACCTTTGGTGACGAGTTCACGATATTTCCTGTAACATCCTTGTAACAGAATTCGCATACCACACGAATCTTATAGCGTACATTTACAGTAAAGAATCCTCTCTTAAAGGGTACATCTTCAAGATCTGCCAATACTGCTACTACTTCTGCATCTTTTGTCTTTACCTTGATTGCATTATTGATGAGGTCCTGCACATTGTCAACAAAATCAACAACTGCATCCTCTATACAATCTTTTTCACGGCAATTGTCATATACTTTTTCAACATGAACGCAAACTGCTTCCCGTAATTTGCATATGTCTTCGCCGCTAATAAGCCCTGGAACCACTTGTTCTTTGCAGCCCATTTTTATCGGTCCTCCATTTCAGAATA
>CAYMAE010000007.1:50968-59314 GCA_964388375.1 uncultured Ruminiclostridium sp. | reverse complement strand
ATTTCCTTATTAAAATAATGTAAAGAATAGTCACTTAAAAAAATGCGCATTTTAATTATTATTATACTTATTTTGTTATGTAATGTATAATATAATAAAAAATAATGACGGAGAGTGTATAATGACAAAATTCAAAAGTATTTTAAAAACATTTATTTCGTTAGTCCTGATTATTTCTCTGGCAGGTTGTTCGAATCCCGTTGAGCCTAAAGATCCTACCACAACCCCTCCAAGAGATATTCCGCAAAAAGTAGAAGCATTTAATTACAGTAAGGGTATTGATGAAAACGGCTTGTGGAAAGATATAAAAGCATTAGATTATGTTGATTTCAAAGAATATAAAGGTATATCCATACCTAAAGATACTCACACCGTCACAGAGCAACAAATACAAGCAGAGATCTCAGCTTTATTAGATCAGTTTGCTTCCAGGTCAGAGGTTACCGACCGTGCTATAGAAGATGGTGATACAATCAATATTGATTATGTAGGAAGTGTTGACGGTGTAGAGTTTGAGGGAGGTAACACAAATGGTATGGGTGAAGAGGTCACAATAGGTGTAACAAATTATATTGATGATTTCCTAGAACAGCTCATAGGCCATACCCCTGGCGAGTCATTTGACATTGAAGTAACCTTTCCTGAAGATTATAACACTGAAGAACTAAGTGGAAAAGATGCTGTATTTGCAGTAACGTTAAATTATATTGTTGAACCTATTATTCCAGAGTTTACAGATGAATTTGTATCTGAGAAATTATTTCCTTACTATGGCTGGTCAACCGCAGAAGAGGTTGAAACCTATATTCACGATAGCATTCAAAAAATGAATGTAAATACTTTTATTGATGAATATCTCACGGCGAATATAGCCGTCAAATCAGTTCCTGAAAGCCTTTTGAAGTATCAGGAAGGTTTGATGATTGAGTTTTTTATAGAAAATGCAGCATCCTATAATATGGAGTTAGAAGAATTTTTAGGTGACATCGGTATCGCAGACGAAGATGCTTTACTTGAAAGGTACCTTCAAGAGAATACAAAAAATGCAGAGTCATTTCTTATATACCAGGCTATAATCGAAGATTCGGGAATTACTGTTGAAGGGGACGATATAGTAGAGTATTTTAGAGAAAAGATGGGAACAGAGGATTATTCAGAGTACGAGGAGAGATTTGGTATGCCTTATATCAAGTTAACCATTCTTAGTGAACTAGTTATGGATTATCTTTATGATAATGCGGTGTTAGAGTAATCCTGGTATTGATTTTATGTTAGAAATATATAATATGAGGATAATATCAATAATAAGAATTATTTTTAACTGTATTAAAATATGAAGTAAGAACTTGTACCGAAACGAATAGCAATGCGAAATTCTGAGAAACTTGGCCTTGCAATGTCGGGTTTGGTAACAGCAATAGCCAAGATATTTAAACCCGTTGTCTGGTTTTTAACAAAATCAACAAACTTTCTTCTCAGAGTATTAAGGATTGATCCAAATGCCGAAGATGATCACCGTATGGAAAGTGCCATCGTGTATAGGTCAAAGGATGCAGAAGTTACTGATGCGAATGGTTTGGAGAACAAATAGGGTTAAATTACACATGTATATAGTATGATTATAGTGTATAATAGTACTGATTATTATTTTGACAACGCGCGAGATAAATATAACACACGCATCAAAGATAACTTGAAAAGAGGATCAATATGAAAAGTCTAAGTTGGCATAGAGTGGCTTATAGTGTGCTTAGAGTGTTAGTATGCCCTTTTTTAAATCATAAATTAAACTATTCCTATGAAAAAGCTCAACCTAAAAGTAGTCCATATATTGTATTAGCAAATCATAATACTGACTATGATCCTTTCTTAGTCGGGTTTGCCTTTCCACATCAAATCTACTATGTAGCAAGTGAACATATTTTCAGATGGGGCCTTGCAAGTTCTTTAATAAAATTTCTTGTTGCACCTATACCAAGGGTAAAAGCAACAACCGAAATCCGTACAGTTATGGAAATCTTGAGGAAGCTTAAAGCAGGGGCAAATGTCTGCCTGTTTGCTGAAGGAAATCGTTCTTTTAGTGGAGAGACCGGAGAGATTCATCCTTCTACAGCAAAGCTCATTAAAAAAAGCGGTGTTTCTCTTATTACCTTTCGTTTAGACGGAGGATATTTTACTAGCCCTCGCTGGTCAAAAGGTTTGCGAAAAGGAGAAATGAAAGGTCGTATGGTAAGAGAGTATACCCCCGAGGATCTCAAAAAGATGAGTTCTGAAGAGGTTGCCGAAGCGATTGAAAGAGATTTATATGTCAATGCCTACGATGAGCAGAACATAAGGAGCATTGCCTATAAAGGGAAGAACCTGGCTCAAGATTTAGAAACAGCATTATATCGATGCCCCGAATGCGATAAAATGGATACCTTAAAAAGTGAAGAAGATAGATTTTATTGCACTTGCGGTTTGGATCTTACCTATAATGAATTTGGTTTATTTACCTCGAATACTGAAAGTGAACCTGTTTTTACAACAGTTTTAGATTGGACTAAGTGGCAGGAAGCAAAGCTAAGTGAAGAAATTGAGAACATAAGGAGACTTTCCATAGATACTGTAATTTATTCGGATCAAGATCAAACCCTTTGGAGCGTAACAGAAGGGAAGAATGTGCTTTTAGGGAAAGGGGCATTATTATTATATAATGACCGTTTGGTTTTTGATTTAGGTGATGAAAAACGCATTTTTAGGATTCAAGATTTATCAAGTGTAGAAATTATCGGTCAGAAGGTTATTGCATTTGCTACAAATGATAGGCAAGCATTTGAGATAAAGTCAGATTGGCCTAGAAATGCACTAAAATACAGGGACATTTTTAATTATTTAAAAACCAAATAACTTTTTTGAGAGGTGCTTGTTATGGATTATTCAGCCACTAATACGGGATTATGGACTTTTGTGATTCAATTTGGCATACTTGCTGGTATATTATTGCTTGCAAATCTTCTATCAAGAAAGGTAAAATTTATACGTAAGGCAATGATTCCTACCTCGGTATTAGGAGGTTTTATTGCATTATTGATTAGATCATTGGGACTTTTACCCATGAATGGAACATTCCTTGAGTATATTACTTATCACGCTATAGCAATTGGGTTTATTGCGCTCTCTCTTCGGGTTCCTAGAAAATATGATGAAAAGGAAAAGAATGATTTAATAGGACTTAAAAGTGGTGCGTTAATTGTAAGTACTTATTTAGTACAAGGTATATTAGGCTTGCTAATTACTATAGGTCTTTCCTATACAGTAATGCCAAATCTATTTAAATCATCTGGAATTCTTCTTCCCATGGGATTTGGACAAGGTCCTGGACAGGCCAATAATGTAGGCTCGACATATGAACAGCTTGGATTTGTCGGCGGCCAATCGTTTGGTCTTTCAATTGCAGCTGCAGGTTTTGTATGTGCATGTGTTGTCGGCGTAATATATCTAAACATACTTAACAAAAAGGGTAAAGTGAAACTACATGAATCGGAGTATGTTTCAGGCTCGCTAACGGTTGATGATTTTCAAGATGAGAATGAAATTCCTATTTCTCAATCGGTTGACAGACTTTCGGTTCAGTTTGCGTTAGTTTTATTAGTATACTTGGCAACATATCTTGTATCTTTTGGATTAACGACTTTTCTAGCCCAAGCTGCCCCGGGTTTGGCAAAAACGCTTTCACCGTTGATATGGGGATTTAATTTTATTATTGGTTCTCTGCTTGCAATCGCTTGCAGAACGGGATTAGGTGCTCTGCGAAAAACAAAATTAATGACAAGGCAGTATCCTAACAACTATCTATTGTCCCGAATATCGGGTGTTTCGTTTGATTTCATGATTATCGCCGGAATTGCTTCTATTGAATTTAAAGAGCTTGAAGGCTTATGGATACCATTTATATCACTTGCTGTATTTGGCGGAATAGTAACCTATTTTTATCTTAAATGTCTATGTAAAAGGATTTATCCTGAGTATGAGCATGAAGCAATGCTTTCACTGTATGGAATGCTAACTGGAACAATCAGTTCAGGAGTTGTCTTGGTTCGGGAAATTGATCCTTCCTATAAAACTCCTGCCGCAAACAATCTATTAACAGGAAGTAGTTTTGCAATTCTTCTAGGTGCTCCAATGCTTATTTTGATAGGTCTCGCCCCAGAATCAGATTTAATGCTATTTTTTGTCTTAGGGCTTTTAGTTGTTTATTTGGTTCCACTTTTATTCATTATTCTTAAGCTTCGCAGAAGAAAAGCAGTTAAGAAATAGCAGCGTTTTAACATAAGCAGACAATAAAATGAGGCTAGATGTTCTGAGCAATAAATGTTCATACATCTAGCCTCTAAATTATTAATTCCAAACAATAAATTCAAACGTCAAACATCAACGTTATATGCTTATGATAGATACCATAGTATAAAACTATACTTATTAAATCCAACCACGGCTCTTAACAGCTTCGGCTACACGCTTTATGGCTATTACATAAGCAGCATCACGCATACGTAAGTTATTGCTCTGTGCAAGCTCATAAACGGACTTGAATGCAGAAGTCATCTTAGTATCTAACTTTTCAAGAACCTCATCTTTTCCCCAGTAGTAATTTTGATTACACTGTACTTGCTCAAAATAGCTACATGTTACACCGCCTGCGTTAGCTAAAAAGTCAGGGATAAGGAAAATGTCCCTTTCGGCAATAACTTTATCAGCATCGGGAGTTGTAGGGCCATTAGCGGCTTCGGTAATTACCTTTACTTGCTTACTAATTTTATTCACAGTCTCAATATTGATCTGGTTTTCCATAGCCGCAGGAATTAGAATATCAACATCCTGCTCAATCCATGCATCTCCAGGCAGGATTTCATAGCCTAAAGCCTTAGCCTTTTCATTGTTAATGGTTCCATATGCGTCAGTAATACTAACTAGCGCATCAACATCCATACCAGCATTATTACGGAAAGTATATGCAGTTTTATCGGTATTGTTCCAGCATGAAATAGCAACTACCTTGCCACCAAGCTGCTGATACAATCTAACCGCATACTGTGCAACATTTCCAAAGCCCTGAAAGCTTGCTGATGTGGCTTTAATAGGAATATTGAGTTCTTTGAGGGCCTCGCGAAGAACATATATAACGCCAAATCCAGTCGCTTCGGTTCTTCCTAATGAACCACCCATTCCAACAGGTTTACCTGTGATAAAACCGGGGAATCTTCCTCCGGTGATAGTCTCATATTCATCTAGCATCCATAGCATGTGCTTTCCTTTTGTCATAACATCTGGAGCAGGAACGTCCTGATTAGGTCCAATGTTGCGGACTAATTGACGCACAAAACCACGACAAACTCTTTCTTGTTCACGCTCTGAAAGAACACGAGGATCACAGATTATGCCACCCTTAGCTCCACCTAAGGGGATATCTACCACTGAACATTTCCAAGTCATCCACAATGAAAGAGCACGAATCGTATCAACGGTTTCCATAGGATGGAAACGGATACCGCCCTTTGCAGGCCCTCTAGCATCATTATGTTGTACTCTGAAACCTTTAAATACTTTTGTTGTACCATCGTCCATTTTGACGGGAATTGTGAAATGGTATTCGCGCATTGGCTGACGTAGAAATTCACAGGTTGCAGCATCTAAATCAAGCTTTGAGGCAACTGTGTCAAACTGCTGTTGCGCAATTTCATAGGGATTGTAAGATGTGTTGCTCATTTTTTAGCCTCCAAAATTAAATTTTAATAAACTATTATATTGGAAATCGGCCCCATACCCCAATAGCAAAATGAATGATTTAAAATGATATGTTGCAAAAATGTAGTTTATCACAAAAATAATTCTATTCACACTAATCCAGCATCGGCCTAATTTTCAAACTAAAATAATAATACCAATGTGATTATAATATGTCAATAATTTGATAGAAATGAAGGTATGATGTTTCAAAAATTTCTTTTTAGCTCGTATACATAGCAGAGATTTTATTGATGATAAAGTAAGTTGATTGATAGGATATGCAATTTATTAATGTTTTATGCTTTATTTCGTCATCTAATGTATAATAGAATATAAATTGAAAATGATAGTACTTCATCTCAAGAGGCTGTATTACCTAGTGTTTTATTTTGATTTAATACTTATTAAATTAGAAAGTGATATAATTAAGTGCTGAAACAATCTTGACAAAGCAGGAACTCGTTTGTATAATAATGAAGTCGCTCAAATGATTGATAGACTGCGACTTTATATGTGCCAGTAGCTCAGCAGGATAGAGCAACGGACTTCTAATCCGTAGGTCGGGTGTTCAAATCATCTCTGGCACGCCACAAGAGACTTCTAAGCAGATTGCTGTGAAGTCTCTTTTTTGTATGGCGGGCATACCGTCAATCTGTGGTGAAAGTCCACAAGGTGCGTAGTTGCCGACGCCCCCCCGGAGCAACTTGCAAGTTTCACTACGTGAGGTATGGGAGAGAAGATTATGCAAATTATCAAATTGATATCTAGTGGTGAATATGCTAGTATAAAAAATGGCAGGATAAGGTATTGTAAGCTCCTCGCAACATGTTTTTAACATAATTATT
This sequence comes from uncultured Ruminiclostridium sp., assembly GCA_964388375.1. Lineage (GTDB taxonomy): Bacteria > Bacillota > Clostridia > DSM-8532 > DSM-8532 > DTU059. The sequence goes on along the minus strand of CAYMAE010000007.1, from coordinate 52,700 downwards.
AATTCAAAAAGGAGTGTCTGATATAATGAAATTTTCAGAAATGTACTATAAAAGACCTGATGTTGAGTATTACACTCAAAAAATTGATAAGATTATTGAAACCATTAATAACGCTAATAGTGCAGATGAGCAGCTAGCTGCCCATAAAGAGTTTACTAATCTATCTCAAAACCTCTCTAGTATGCAAACAATAGCCCATATACGAAACACAATGAACACTGAGGACGAATTCTATAACAAGGAAAATGATTTTTTTGATGAGAATTCCCCAATGTTCGAAAAGATGAGTACGGATTTTTACAGGGCTCTTGTAGAATCCAAATATAGACCTGAATTAGAAAAGAAGCTTGGTAAACTACTTTTTATAAACGCCGAATTACAGCTTAAGTCCTTTAAACCAATAATAATACCTGAATTACAGGAGGAAAATAAGCTTACGACTGAATATGTGAAATTAATGGCATCGGCACAGATTGAATTTGATGGGAAAGAGCTTAACCTGACTCAACTACGTTTATACCAGGAATCACCTGATAGAAAAGTAAGAATAGAAGCATATAAGAAGCGCACCGAGTTTTTTGAAGAAAACAAGGAAAAACTTGACGAGATTTTCGACAAGCTTGTGAAGGTTCGCACTGATATGGCAAAAAAGCTAGGCTATGAAAATTATGTCGAGCTAGGATACATGCGTATGGGCAGAAACTGCTATGGACCTAAGCAAGTAAGCGCTTTTAAAGAACAAGTTAAAAAATATATGGTGCCACTTTCTAATAGGCTCCATGAATTGCAGCGAAAAATGCTAGGCCTTGAAAAAGCTACATTTATTGATAACCTTCTCTATTTTAAAGAGGGTAACCCAAAGCCTATTGGTACTCCAGAGCAGATATTTGAAGCGGGTAAAAAAATGTATGATGAGCTCTCAAAAGAAACGAGCGAGTTTTTCCGTTTCATGCTTGAAAACGGGCTATTGGATTGTCTAAGCCGAAAAGGTAAGGCAACTGGTGGATACATGACATATATCGAGGATTACAAATCACCTTTTATTTTTGCAAATTTTAACGGTACCAGTGGTGATGTTGATGTTCTGACTCATGAGGCAGGTCATGCCTTAAATTCATATCTTGCAAAGGATATTGAAATATCTGAGTATCAATCATCAACAATGGAAACAGCCGAGGTTCATTCCATGAGCATGGAGTTCTTCACAATGCCCTGGATGAATCACTTTTTTGGTGACAGAACTGAGGATTATGCCTTTATGCATTTGGCAAGTGCAATTAATTTTATTCCATATGGTTGTGCGGTAGATGAGTTTCAACATGTTATATATATGAATCCCGAAATGACACCACAAGATAGGAAGAATGCTTGGAAGCAAATAGAGATGGAATTTCAGCCGCATTTGGATTATGAGGGTGACCCCTTCTTTGGAGCAGGAGCTCGTTGGCAAGCCCAGACCCATATTTATAGTGTTCCTTTTTACTACATTGACTATTGCTTAGCACAAACTTGTGCATTGCAGTTTAGAAATTTATTGACTAAGGATTATCAGTCGGCGTGGGAAAAGTATCTTGATTTTAGCAAAAAGGCAGGCACTATGACATTTACGGACCTTTTAGAATCCTCGGGATTGCAGTCGCCGTTTGACCAAGCCTGCGTACAAGAGGTATGTAATGGTAGCGAAATAGCAATTAAGAAGATAATAAAATAATAGTTAGCAAAATGGCAGTCA
>CAYMAE010000007.1:41443-50868 GCA_964388375.1 uncultured Ruminiclostridium sp. | reverse complement strand
TAGCGAAATAGCAATTAAGAAGATAATAAAATAATAGTTAGCAAAATGGCAGTCAAGAAAATGATAAGTAAATAGCATAGAATTTTACGAAACATAAGAACTCTAAGGAGGAATATACATGTCCTATATCTGTGAGGAAGAGTTATTAAAAATTTATAATTCATTAGCGCAAAAGCTTATAAAGCTAGATTTCCAACCCGAAATAGCTTTAATTAGAGACTACCTTTTAAAAGTTCAAATAAGTGATAACAATACAGTTCTTGGAAAGCTAATTGTAGATTACAGTCCTAAAAGACAATCCTATAATTACCGTAGAGATTCAGATTTATCTGAAGAGCAATTGAATCGAATTATTGGCCTTTTAGGAGAAGAAGATAGGCTAAAGGATAAAAAGGCTTCCGCAAATAAAAAAACGAAACCAAAGGTAGAGGTAACGATTATTGAGGTTGACACTTCTTATTATGCCTATGTTGACGGCTCCTTTATAGAAGGCGCAATAGGATATGGAGCAGTAATACTTAAGGAAGGTGAAATAATTACTGAGCTATCAGGAAAGGTAGATTCTCCTGAAGCCATAGATTCCCGACAGGTAGGGGGAGAAATTCAGGCTGTCATCGAGGTACTAGAATGGTGTAAAAAAGAAAATATAAAAGAGATTACAATTCTATACGATTTTAAGAATATTGAGATGTGGGCAACAGGCAAGTATAAGACTAACACTCCTATGACTCAAGGCTACAAGGATTACATAGATAACTGCGGTATTTCGATTGTCTGGTATAAGGTAGATAGTCACACAGGAATATCACTTAATGATAGGGCAGATGAGCTTGCAAAAATGGGAGCAAGGTCGTGAGTGCAGTTTTGAGCCACAAGAAATTGCACAGATATTATGGTTTGCAAAGTTTTCGTATAGTCTGACTATCCCATGATTAAACGCAAGTGACTAAATCTCGCATATTATAAGGACGGTTTATATGAATGGATGGCTTGTGGTCAATAATTTTATTAACGATTGTAAATTTAATGAGCTATATAGCTGGTTTTTAGATGCATCAAAAGAAAATAACATAGAATTATCTTTGAAAAGAACAGGGGATTTAATTAGCGTATTAGGTGAGAAACCATTTAATGAGACCCCTAATTTTGTATTGTTTTGGGATAAAGATATATATTTAGCACAAAGATTAGAGCTTATGGGAATGAAGGTGTTTAATTCAGCGCATGCAATTGAAGTGTGCGATAACAAGGCACTTACTGCAATTCAATTATCTAATAATAATATTAGAATACCCAAGACCATCATTGCCCCTAAAACATTTGAAGGGATAGGATATAATAGCACGGAATTTATTGAATATGCAGGCGAAAATCTAAAATACCCCTTTATAATAAAGGAAGTATACGGTTCGTTTGGACAGCAAGTGTATTTAGCAGAAACCCAACAGCAGGCAGAAATCATAATAAAAAAGCTTGATTATAAGGATTTTACAATGCAAGAATTGATTAAAAGTAGTTGGGGTAAGGATATTAGAATAAATATTGTTGAAAATCGCGCGGTTGCATCTATGTATAGATATAGCACCGTAGGAGATTTTCGTTCGAATATTACATTAGGTGGGCAAATGGAAACGTATCAACCCAATAAAGAACAAATTGAAATAGCAATTCAGGCTTGTAACGCTGTTGGAGTTGATTTCGGCGGCGTTGATATACTTTTTGGGGAAAACGATACTCCAATAGTATGTGAGGTAAATTCAAACCCTCATTTTAAAACTACTTATGAATGTACAAAGATTAATATTGCAAAGGTAATTATTGAATATATAAAAAGGAAATGTATTTAAGATGCTTGGTTGGATTATTTACACTAAAACCGATGCTAAAAAGAATGAATGGTTTATTTCCAAGTTCCAAAAATATGCAACAAAAAATGGAACGGATTTAGAGTTAATCTATGTTGAAGACTTAACCTTTGGCGTGCTTGGCGGTAAATGTTTTATTTCGCATAAGAAGGTTGAGTGTAAATTACCGGATTTTGTTATTTGTAGATGCATATACCCTTTGTTAAGCAAGCAATTTGAACTTATGGATATCCACGTATTTAATAATTATCATGTCTCGTCTATTTGTAATGATAAAAGAAAAACTCATCTATATTTAGCCGGTAATAATATTGATATGATGGATACATTATTTTTAAACAGAAAATATATTAGCAATAGCAATTTTTCTTACCCCTCAATTATTAAGTCTATAGATGGTCACGGTGGAAATGAAGTCTATTATGTTAGAAGCAAGGATGAGTTTTTAGCAGTGGTTGAAAAACTAGGCTCTGATGAGTTTTTAATGCAAAAGGTAGCATCTAATATGGGCAGTGATTTAAGAGTCTACATATTAGGTAAAAATATTGTAGCTTCTGTTTTGCGAAAATCAAGCCATGATTTTAGGAGTAACTATTCACTTGGAGGTGTTCCAAGCTTGTATAATCTTAGTGAAGATGAAACAAAAATAGTAAAGAAAATTATTAGTGTGTTTGATTTTGGCTTTGTAGGGGTTGATTTTGTTTTTGATGATGGAAAAATCAAGTTAAACGAAATCGAAGATGTTGTTGGTTCAAGGATGTTATATCAATTAACATCAATAAAGAGCCATGAAATATATTTTGATTATATTGTAAGGCAAGGAAAGGGGCAGGTGATATGAAAAAATATATTTTAGCATTGGATCAAGGCACCACTAGCTCCAGAGCTGTAATCTTTAATCAAATGGGCCAAGTAATCAGCATAAAGAACAGACCCATTAAGCAGTACTATCCACATCCTGGGTGGGTTGAGCACCATGCAGAGGAAATATATCAGGTTCAGGTTGAGGCGATATTTGATTGTTTAAATGCTGCAAGCATTAAGCCTGAAGAAATTGCTGCTATTGGTATTACAAATCAACGTGAAACAGTTGTTCTATGGGATAAAGAAACTGGAAAGCCAATACATCCTGCTATTTGTTGGCAGTGTAGAAGAACCTCGGAGATATCTACCAGCCTTAAGGAAAATGATTATGAAAATTTAATTTGGGATAAAACTGGCCTGGTTATAGATGCGTACTTTTCAGCAACAAAGATAAAATGGCTTTTGGACAATGTGCCAAATGCTAGGAAAATGGCTAATGAAGGGCGTTTGCTTGCAGGCACAATGGACACATGGCTTATATGGAATTTAACTGGTGGCAAGGTTCATGCTACAGATTATTCTAACGCATCGCGCACCATGCTATACAATATATTTGATTTAAAGTGGGATGCTGAACTTCTTGAATTATTAGATATCCCTAAAAGCTTGCTTCCAAAGGTAGTGCCATCTTCTGGATTTATAGGAGAAACCTATCCTGAACTTTTTGGTATTAGTATACCTATTTGTGGAGCGGCAGGAGATCAGCAAGCCGCGTTATTTGGTCAAACCTGTTACACGGCTGGAAGCGTAAAAAATACTTATGGAACAGGATGCTTCATTTTGATGAATACAGGCTTCACCCCAGTAAAGTCTAAAAATAGACTTTTAACTACAATTGCATGGGATACAGGCTTTGGGGTCGAATACGCTCTTGAAGGCAGTGTGTTTAACGGCGGAGCGGCAATACAATGGATCCGTGATGAGCTCAAGCTTGTTAAAACACCACAGGAGGCAGATATCATTGCGGAAAACACACCCGATACCGGAGGTGTTTATTTAGTGCCTGCATTCACCGGTTTAGGGGCACCCTATTGGGATATGTATGCAAGGGGGGCTATATTAGGCCTTACAAGAGGCAGTACGCGAAATCATATTATCAGAGCTACCTTAGAATCTATTGCATACCAGTCCATAGATGTGTTTAATGCAATGGTTTCAGATTCAGGGGTATCTATTCAAGAGCTAAAGGTTGACGGTGGAGCTAGTAATAGTGACTTTCTAATGCAGTTTCAAGCAGACTTACTTGGCATAGATGTAATTAGGCCATTAACATCAGAGACAACAGCATTAGGCGCAGCATTCCTTGCTGGATTAGGTGTAGGATTTTGGGAAAGCAAAAAACAAATCCAAGATATTTATGGTGTTGCAGGGATATTTAAACCTAATATGGATAGGTTGGATGCAAAAAAGCTTTATAAAGGATGGCAGAAAGCTGTTGAACGTGCAATGGATTGGGAGAAGTAGAAGTATTTCAGAATTATTTCTTATTGTTTATAAACTGTACATCAATTCTTAATAAAGGTATAATTTATTAAGGATATTAAGTATCTGCTTACGCTTTGAAATGTACAAATATTGCTTAACAATTGTTGCATTACAAAAGAAAAATCAGTGAGGTGCTCTTAATGAAGAAAAATCGGCTCCTTTTGTTAATCGTTCTAGTCTTTAGCATTTTGTTATTAACTGGAACCGACCAGGGCGCGATGGCCCAATCATATCCAGATATTATTAGGGTAGGTATTTACTCTGGTGGCTCTTCTACGTCAAGTGTTTCTCTTGAAACAAAATCCGGTCTTGAAATTGGATATTATAAAGATGGCAACTATACTGTTCTTCTAACTACAGAAGGCGGTACTCAGACTATATGCAGGAAGGATGCGTATTTTATACGATCTGCTGCAGGTGTTGTTTCGGAATATAACCCAAACGAAGGTGTTCCCTTTGAAGGAGAAACATACGGCCCTTTCCACATAAAGATTGGCGATTCTGTTTCGGACTTAGCTACAGCTCAAGGCCTGTGTGATGCTTATAAGGCTATGGGAGTTCTAGCCTATCCTGCATTAGAAAATGGATGGTCAGTTTGGACAGGCTTTTATTCTAATGCAACAAAAGCAAATTCAGATATTCCTAACATAGCATCTAAGCTAGGAGGGATCCCTCTTCAGCTTCTTGATGCATCGACATCAAGAATTATTGTATATTCTAATACTTTCGAGCCAAGAATGATTTTCGGGGCTACTGATATTAAGCTAAATGCTAGACCAAATGATTTAAATAACCCTAAACTAATAACAGTAAACAGCAAGCTCTATAGGGGCGAAATTGAGCTGCAGCGTTTTACAAATAGTGACATGACCGTTATAAATATTGTTAATTTAGAGCAGTATCTATATGGTGTTGTTCCTAAAGAAATAGAGTCCTATGCTCCTATGGAGGCTCTTAAAGCGCAGGCAGTTGCCGCAAGGACATTTGCATATAAATCTATGGGTAGCTATGTAAAATGGGATTTTGATGTGGTTAATACCGTTTCATCCCAAGTTTATGGTGGGTTTGCGGATGAAAAAGATACTACCAATAAGGCCGTAGATGCTACTAAAGGAAAAAAAGTATTGTACAACAATAAACTAGCATCCCTGTTTTACTTTAGCTCTAGTGGAGGTATGACCGAGGATAATATATATGTGTGGGGCTCTGATATTCCATATTTAAAGAGTGTCCCAGACCCTTACGAAGCAGGAAACTCATACAATTATTCATGGTCGAGAAATTATACAGCAGCGGATATTAAAATGAAGCTATTCTTAAGCGATGTTGAGATAGGTGATATATTATCGATGAAAGTTGAAGAATATACCCCTGCAGGCAGAGCAAGGAAGCTTAAAATAGTAGGAACTAAAGGCACCATAACCTATACTAATGAGGACATACGTATTATACTGGGAAAAGACGGAAGCTATCTTCCAAGTAGAATGTTCACAATAAGTGGGGGTGGTGCATCAAACACCGGCACCGCTACGGTTTTATCAGCTGGTGGCTCGACTTCTGAAATGGATATCTATGGCACAAAGGCCGTGACATCTTCTGGGGTTTATGATATTCTGTCTTCTGCAGGCCCAGTGAAGGTAGTAAGTGCAGATAACTCAGCTATAATAACAGGACCTGTTTCCGATGGAAACTATGTCTTGACAGGAAAAGGTTGGGGACATGGAATAGGTATGAGTCAAGAAGGGGCTAAAGGATTTGCTAGAAACGGTTATACATATGACCAAATTTTGATGCACTATTTCCCCGGAGTTACTGTTGAATAATTAATGAATGGAGCAAAACTATGATTTGGATTGCAATGTCTATTATTTTAATTGCAATAGACCAATTATCAAAATTATATTTTTACAATAACCAGATGCTATATAGCGGCTACGAAATTATAGACAACTTTTTTTATCTAACATATTTGGAGAACAAAGGAGCTGCCTTTGGACTCTTTCAAAATGGCAGATGGTATTTTCTTGTAATAACGATAATCGCTATCGGGGTTATGATTTGGTATTTCATAAAAAATAACAATTTTGTATTGCGTTTATCATTACTGCTTCTCATATCAGGTGGCATAGGTAATTATATAGATAGACTTTTCAGAGGTTCTGTAGTTGATTTCCTTGACTTTTACCCATTTGGATATGATTTTCCGATTTTTAATTTTGCTGATATCTGTGTAACTGTTGGCGTCGCTATATTGATATTTTATGTGATTTTTATTTATAGAGAGCCGGAAAATGAAAAGAGATATCCGGGGTGAAAAATGAGAAGCAGAACTGAAAGCTTTATAATTGATGAATCAAATCAAGACAAAAGACTAGATTCGTTTTTGGTTAAGAAACTACTATCTGAGTCGGTTTCAAGAAGCTTTATTCAAAAACTAGTAGATAGAGGCCTAATTACAGTTGACGGAAATAATGCAAAGAGTGGTCTTAAGCTCAAACCCGGAATGAAGGTAACGATTGAAATACCTGAGCCCGAGCCTTTGCAAATTGAATCTCAAAACATACCCTTAGATATAGTATATGAAGATAACGACATTATTGTAGTTAATAAGCCTAAGGATTTAGTGGTACATCCTGCAGCCGGCAATTGGGAAGGAACCCTTGTAAACGCCCTGCTCTATCATTGCAAGGACTCTTTATCAGATATAAACGGTGTCGTAAGGCCTGGCATTGTTCATAGAATTGATAAAGATACTACAGGACTAATCGTGGTTGCAAAGAATAATGAGGCGCACATAGAGCTATCGAAACAACTAAAGAATCATGATATACAACGGACTTATGAGGCTATTGTCGTTGGAAATCTAAAGGATGATTCAGGTAAGATTTCAGCCCCGATAGGGCGTCATCCTGTAAATCGCAAAAAGATGGCTGTCAACTATAAAAATGGTAAGCCTGCAGTAACTTTTTTCAAAGTATTAGAGCGGTTTGGGAAATATACCTATGTTCAGCTTAATTTAGAGACAGGGAGAACTCATCAGATTCGTGTTCACATGGCATCTTTAGGTCATCCTGTGGTCGGTGATACAGTTTACGGCGCGGTATGCAAGCAGGTAGACAGCCATGGCCAGGCGCTGCATGCACGATTTTTAAGGCTAACACATCCTCATACCAATGAGGAGATGGAATTCGAAGCACCGCTTCCCAAATATTTCATTAGTTTTTTAAAGAATTTGAGGGGAAGCTTAACATGTTAGAAAAGAACATCTGAAGATCATATTTTGTTATTATTTGTGATTTATGGAACCGAGTGAACTTTATTAATGGACATTAATTGAACATTATTATATAATTCTTGTGACAACTTTGTGAGGTGAAAGAATGTTAGAAAATAATATAGCTTATAATGTAGAAGGTATAATAGACGAAAATACATCTAGCATTATTAAGGACGCAGTAGAACAGCTTAATGGGGTTATAGAAGTAGCAGTATATACTGAAACTAAGCGCGTGACTATTGAATACGATGAAGAAAGACTGTCAGAAGATATAATTAAAGGAACCATCGAGGATGCAGGTTTCACTGTAAAATAGCAATAATATTTATTGTTTGCTCGTATGCTTGTTCTGTAAATTAAACAGTCTTGTCTTAATAGAACATTAAGGCTAATTAGCACTTTGGAGATAGTATTATATGCGTTTACTAGGTAATATAATATGGATTTTGTTTGGCGGATTACTATCAGCAATTCTCTGGTTTATTGCTGGAGTTATTTGTTGTATTACTTTTATCGGTATACCCTTCGGCATTCAATGCTTTAAAATTGCATCTTTTACAATTTATCCATTTGGAAGGGATATTGAAATTAAAGGGTTTAATATAGGAAGCATACTAGGCAACATAATATGGATTATTTTTCTCGGGTGGGAGCTTTTTGTAAATCATTTTATCACAGGACTTATTCTGTGCATAACAATCATTGGAATACCTTTTGGAAAACAGCATTTTAAACTTGCCAGGCTTTCAATAGTGCCCTTTGGTTCAAAAATATATAATAGAAGCTGGATATGAGGTGTTGACTTGATTGGCTTATTTGGAGGAACATTTAATCCCATACACTATGGTCATCTTCTCATATGTGAGGGGATACGCGAAGAGTTTAAACTTGAAAAAGTAGTATTTATCCCAACCAAAACTCCTCCTCATAAGAATAATATGCAAATAATCCAAGCTAGCCATAGATTAGAAATGGTTAAATTAGCAACCGAACACAACCCGTTTTTTGAAGTTAGTGATATAGAAATGAAAAGGAATGGGTCATCATATACCATTGATACTTTGAAAATATATAATAGCCTACATGGTAATGATCGTATTGGCCTAATAGTTGGGGCCGATTCCTTGGTGAATTTTGAAACATGGCGAAATTACAAGGAAATATTTAGTATGGCAGATATTTTTGTTTCATCAAGACCTGATACTGATAGCCATATTCTCAATAGTATTATACATAAATTTAAGAGCGAATTTGGAGCAACAATAAATAAATATTCTCTTAGAGCAATGGACTATTCCTCTACAGAAATTAGGGGAAGGGTAAGCAAAGGGTTGTCAATAAAATACCTGGTTCCGCCTGCTGTAGAAGAGTATATTTATAAGGCTCAATTATATTTTGACAATAGTGATGAGGATACTAATGGATAAAAACGATTTAATCAACCTACTTAGCCATCAAATAGGTTCAACAAGGCTGAAGCACTCTATAAATGTTATGGAAGTATCGGAGAAAATGGCTAAGCATTACCGAATCGATGTTGAAAAGGCAAAGATTGCTGCTATTCTTCATGACTGTGGAAAGAATTATAAGGGTAGTGAGGCGCTTGAATATATTAGAAAAATACCCTATGAACCAGATAACATAGAAAAAATTCAGCCTAAATTGCTCCATGGAATAATCGGACAGCATTTGGCAATGACAAAATATAATATTAGTGATAATGAGATATTAGATGCTATTCGTTGGCATACTACAGGCCGAGCCGGGATGAGTACCCTAGAAAAAATTATATATATTGCTGATTATATTGAGCCATTAAGAACCTTCGAGGGTATAGAAGAGATGAGAAGACTCGCCTTTATTGATTTAGATGAATGTATTGTAAAATGCTCTGAAAGTAGTATTAATTATGTTATTAAAAAAGGTGTTTTATT
>CAYMAE010000007.1:21588-41343 GCA_964388375.1 uncultured Ruminiclostridium sp. | reverse complement strand
AAAAATATTGAAGGGTTAATCTCTGATAATAAGACGAAGATGCTTGAAATAGAGGGGCATGTCGATATACATATTATTGTGCCCTTAAGTAGTGTATTAAAAGAATATAGCCTATCTATTAAAAGCCTTGATATATATGAAGTTTCTAATACAAGCAAACAAAAAATTGTAATAAAATTAAATACTAATGGAAAGTTGGATTTGGCTTCACTTTTAGCTAAAATAAAAGGAATTGAAGGGGTGCTTAAGGTATCCATTTAAAAGGAGATGTGTATTCTTTGGAAAAAGAAAAGAAGGGAAGCATTATTAAAGAAATATTAGACTGGATATTGTTGATTGTAATAGCTATATTTATTACTTCAATTATTCATAGTCAATTTTTTGCGCTTACCGAAGTGAATATGGAATCAATGCTTGATACGTTAGAGCCCGGAGATAGATTGATTATGAGTAAGCTATCATTTGTTTCTTCCGAGCCTACGAGAGGCGATATCATAATATTCTTAAAGGACGAGCCTGTGGACGGCATTTTAGGAAGATTTTCAATCTATTTTAGTGACATTTCTTTAAAGTTTAAAAAAGATTTTAGAGCTAACAGGCTTATTAAACGCGTTATAGCTATTCCAGGCGATACGGTTGAGATAGTAGATAATGTTCTTTATATTAATGATAAGGTGCAGGATGAATCTTATGCAAGGATTGATCCTTATGAAAATAAAGTTGTTAATGGCCAAATGAACAAAATTGTTGTTCCACCTGGTAAATTATTTGTTTTAGGTGATAACAGGGGCTGGAGTGTAGATAGTAGAGCCTTTGGTTTAATTGATCGTTCCTGGGTAGAGGGAAAAGCAATATTTAGAATAGCGCCCCTATCAAAGTTTGGTAAGATTAATGATTAATTCTTGTGGATGAAAATGAAACGCGATAATAATATTCCCATATATACAATGCTAAAAGAATATAAGGAGAAAAAGCCCTTGCCATTTCATATGCCTGGGCATATTCTCGGAAGAGGCTTATATGATGAGTTTAGGCCTGTAGGCAGTCTTGACATTACCGAAATACCCGGATCGGATTGCCTTCATGCTCCTAATGGTGCTATTAAAGATGCTCAGGATAAGGCTTCTCACTGTTTTGGTGCTGATTATTCGTTCTTCCTGGTTAATGGATCTAGTTCAGGAATTCAGGCAATGATACAAGCGGTTTTAGAACCAGGCGGGAAGCTTATTTTAGGTAGGGATAGTCACATTTCGGTTCTTAATACACTGGCTCAGCTTAATGGCGAGCCTGTTTTTATAATGCCTAAGGTAGATAAGGAAACTCAGATTCCACTTGGCGTTACTCAGGACAAATTAAGAGCTGCTTGCAAAGCAAATCCAGACGCCCAAGGCATATTGATTACAAGACCTAATTACTATGGTATTGCTGTGAAACTTGAGGAAATAGTTGAAATAGCTAATGATTATAATATGCCGCTTTTAATAGATGAAGCTCATGGAGCACATTTTGTCTTTCATGAGGACTTTCCAAGACCGTGCATGAGTTTAGGTGCAGACATTTGCGTTCAAAGTTTACACAAAACCTTACCTGCACTAACACAGACGGCAATATTACACGGGAAAAATAATGCTTTAATATCCAAATCACGAGTAGAGACCACCACATCAATGGTCCAAACAACAAGCCCTTCCTATTTGCTGATGTGCTCTATTGATATTGCACGTTATATTATGCAAACAGAGGGCAAAGCTCTATACAATAAGCTGAAAAATCTTATTTTAAACTTCGATAGACAGCTTGAAAAATTCTCATATATAAAAAGAGTTGCTCAAAATTATGAGGGCTATGATAATGATTTTACAAGAATAGTTTTGAGCTTCAATAACACTGATTTAGGTGGCTCTAAGGCAGAAGAAATTTTAAGGACTAGGTATGGTATCGTAGCTGAGATGGCAGATTTAAATCATGTTGTATTAATCACATCGCCCTTTCATACTGTTGAGGATTTTGATAAACTAATACTGGCATTAAAAGATCTTGATGAGAAGTTTGGCAAGTCCCCAAAAGAAAGAGGCCAGGATTTTAAGAAGTCTATTAAATGCCCCGATATACCCGAACGATCCATTCCTTTAAGAAGGGCAATGTTTTCTAAACATAAGGAAATACCGATATATAAATCAGAGGGATATATTAGCGGTGGATATATTACTCCTTACCCGCCCGGCATACCGATTGTTTGTCCCGGTGAAATAATAGACGAGAGTGTAGTGAACTATATATCTAATTTATTAAGAGAAAACTGCCCTATACATGGTGTTAAAAATAACAATGTAAAGGTAGTTGAAATATAATCGAAGAATTATTTAGTAGGAGGAGAATCGTTGAAAGGTAAGCTTATTATAATAGAAGGGGTTGACTCAAGCGGAAAGGCAACTCATACAAAACGGCTTTATGAGCGCCTTGTAAAAGAAAACTTCAATGTTAAAAAGGTTGAGTTTCCTAATTACAACTCTGATTCTTCTGCCCTGGTAAAAATGTATCTAAACGGTGATTTTGGAAGCAGGCCTGAAGATGTGAATGCCTATGCTGCTTCAACTTTTTTTGCAGTTGACAGATTTGCCTCGTATAAGACAATCTGGAAGCAATTTTATGACGATGGTGGAATTATAATTAGCGATAGATACACCATGTCTAATATGATACATCAGGCCTCGAAGATAAAGGATAATTCAGAAAAACAAGCTTTTCTAGAATGGCTATGGGATATGGAATTTGTAAAGCTAGGAATACCTGTGCCTAATTGTGTAATCTTTCTGGATATGCCCCCAAAGTATGCTCAGATTCTAATGAAAGAAAGAAATAATAAGATTACTGGACTAAAAGAGAAGGATATACATGAGAAAGATACTCAGTTTTTAATAGATTCGTACAATAATGCCTGCAGTATTGCGACCGCATATAATTGGAACCGTGTTTCATGCATAGAAAACGACAGGATACGTGATATAGAAGCTATTCACGAGGATATCTACACAATAATCCTAAAGGCTTTGAATTAGAATGGGGGTTAGGTAGTATGGGTATTGAAATTAATAGAAGCTCGGGCAGAAAGCCTCATAAAATAACTGGACGAGTTGAGAGGGACATTAGGAAGGTTAGCGAAAAAAATGGACTACAGTTTAGTACTCATATGGATAAAAACTATTCCGATAACCAGGAGGAAGAATTAAAAAAGAAGGCTTTAGAGATAGAAAAGCAGGGAAAACGTTTGGGATCACACATCGATGTGTCTGAACTAAAAGCTTATAAGAGGCTGGTTATAGAATTTTTAAATGAGGCCATTCGAGGTTCTTCAAGTTTTTCTAAGGATAGCTTTTTAGATAGAAGGGGCAGACATAGAGTATTTGCTACTATTAAAATTGTTAACGAAAAGCTTGAGCAGTTGACCAACGAGGTATTAAGCTCTGAAAAGGACAACTTAACCATTCTAGGTCGAATTGAAGATATTAGGGGTTTGGTCTTGGACCTTGTATTATAAATCGTTGATATACAGTATGAAAGCACCTTCTAGGCGCATAGGCGCAGCAATAAATTTTCTTATTACAAGTCTGTAAAGGGGAACATCAATGGAGTTCATTGGTCAATCTTCAGTTGTTGAAGATTTTAGGAATAAAGTAAAAAACAATAAGCTAGGGCATGCATATATACTTTCAGGTGAGCCTGGTATAGGTAAAAGAACATTAGCGCATTATATGGCAAAAACAATTCTATGCACTAATAGGGATGACAATCAAGCTCCCTGCAATAATTGCAGAGCCTGTAAAACATTTGATGCACATGTTAACCCAAATTTCAAAGTAGTAAGGCATGAAACAAAAAATATCGTCATAAAGCAAATAAGGAGCATACTGGAGGATATTGAAATTCGCCCTTCGGTGGGTAAAAAGGTATATATTATTGAGGAAGCCGATAGAATGACGACTCAAGCACAGAACTGCATTTTAAAGACATTAGAAGAGCCTCCTTCTTATGCCGTTATTCTTCTTACAACAGCTATTTATGATTCTCTTTTGGTCACAATAAAGTCTAGAGCGGTTCAGGTTAGTTTAAAACCATATACTTTACCAGAAATGCTTAATGTTTTAAATGCTAAAGGTATTAGCATTATAGGCAAAGAATACCTTATCTCATTAAGTCAGGGTATTCCTGGCAAGGCTATTAATCTAATAGATGATAAGGATTTTGAGGAAAGCCGCATAAAAGTTATGAATTTTATGTTTGGTAATAGTACAATGTCTGCAATGGAGCTTAATAAATATCTTTCTAATAATAAAGAGGTCTTTTCTACCTGCATGGATATCATTGACTCTGTGTATCATGATGCACTTATGGTATTGTATTCTATAGATGACGGGTTGATTAATCCTGATAAAAAAGATAATATAATAAAGTATGCTAATGAGCATAGTACCTATGATATAACGCAAAAGATATATAGGATACAAGAAGTACGCTTAAATATAAAGCGGAATTTGAACTACC
Source organism: uncultured Ruminiclostridium sp. (assembly GCA_964388375.1). Classification (GTDB taxonomy): domain Bacteria; phylum Bacillota; class Clostridia; order DSM-8532; family DSM-8532; genus DTU059. Next base: position 36,801 of record CAYMAE010000007.1, on the reverse strand, counting down.
AGCTTGCCGTAGATATGGTTACGCTGGATATTTAAAAAATTGAAAGGAATGTATGATTTAGTTGTCCACTATATCATACAAGGAAAATAATGATAAATGTTGTAGGCGTCCGCTTTAGGACTGCAGGTAAAATATATTACTTTAATCCTTGCGAATTTCAATTGGAAAAGGGCGATACAGTAATTGTAGAAACGGCTAGAGGAATTGAATGTGGAACAGTAGTCGTTACCAATCGTGATGTGGTTGATGAAGAGGTAGTAGCGCCCTTAAAAAATGTTATACGCAAGACAACCGAGGAGGATTTAAAACAGGTTGAGGAAAACAAGAAGAAAGAATTAGAAGCTTTTGAGATCTGTTTAGAAAAGATTAAAAAGCATAATCTTGATATGAAGCTTATTGATGTGGAATACACATTTGATAATAATAAGGTATTATTCTATTTTACTGCTGATGGACGAGTTGATTTTAGAGAGCTTGTAAAAGACTTGGCATCTGTATTCCGCACTAGGATAGAGCTAAGGCAAATAGGTGTAAGAGATGAAGCGAAGATGATGGGAGCCATAGGAAATTGTGGTAGGGAGTTGTGCTGCAGCACGCACCTTGCAGAATTCCATCCGGTATCGATAAAAATGGCTAAGGAACAATCCTTATCACTAAATCCAGCTAAAATCTCAGGAACATGTGGAAGGCTCATGTGCTGTCTCAAGTATGAGCAGGATACTTATGAGTATCTTTTGAAGAAATCACCAAAACTAGAGGCCATTGTTCAAACTCCTAATGGTCAGGGTACTGTCATCTATGTTAATCTTTTAAAGGAAAAGGTAAAGGTTAAACTTGATAGAGAACAGGATACTGATATAATGGAGTATTCTATAAAGGATATTAAGGTTGTAAAGGATGCCGTAAAGGAAAATGATTCTGAAGATCATCTTCTAGAAGAATTGAAAAGCCTTGAGGACTAGTACTCCTATGCTAGACAATTGCAAAGTTTTGGCAATTAAACATTGTGTACATTATACATTTTTATTATTGACAATATAGAATTATTGGTATAGGATAATTTTGAATTACTAATATGATTTACGATTATCGGGAGGTGTATGAGGTGGCATATTTTATTAACGACGATTGCATCAGTTGTGGTGCTTGTGAACCTGAATGCCCTGTAAGCTGCATATCAGAGGGAGATAGCAAATACATAATTGATGAGAATGCTTGTATAGACTGTGGTTCATGTGCTGAGGTTTGTCCTGTAGAAGCACCACAGCCTAAATAATATTGTTATGAAAGAAAAGAGTCAAGCATGCTTGGCTCTTCTTTTGTACAGGAGAACTTTTATGGGCTTTACAGTGTTATCTGATGAAACACTAGAAGATTTACAGCTAAAAGGCTTATATATTATCCAAAAAAAGAATACCTTCCGTTTTGGCACAGATGCTGTTTTGTTGTCCAGCTTCGTTGCTAGTCATATTAAGTATAAGAAGAAGACTAGCATAGTTGACATGGGTACAGGCTCTGCTATTATCCCTATTCTTCTTTCGGCTAAAACTGACGCAGAGAAAATTCTAGGCATAGAAATACAGGAACCAATTGCAAAGATGGCTCAAAGAAGTATAGAGGGTAATAATCTTGATAATAAAATTTCAATTATAAATGGCGATATTAAGAATGCAAAGTCTATTCTTGGTGCTGCATCTTATGATATAGTAGTCTCAAATCCACCATATTCTAAGGTGAATAGTGGTTATATAAATAGTGAGGATGGTAAAGCTATTTCTAGGCATGAGGTGTGTTGTACTCTAATGGATTTGCTAAAAAGTAGTATTAATTTGCTTAAGCCTCAGGGGGAGTTCTTTATGGTACACAGGCCAGAAAGGCTAACCGACATTATTGATTCTATGAGAGAAGTCAAAATAGAGCCTAAAATACTTAGGATGGTTACTCCAAAAGCCGGTAAGGCACCTACATTGATTCTAATTAAGGGAATAAAGAATGCTAATTCAGGATTAAGAATCTTGCCTGAACTTATAATATACAATGACGATGGCAGTTACACCAAAGAGGCTAGGATTCAATATTCAATGCAATTAGAATCGGAATAAAAGAGGTAATATATTATGGATAAAATAAGAATTGCGGCTCCTTTGACAATAAATATGGTAAAAAACCTAAAAGCAGGGGATGAAGTTTTAATATCAGGTACATTATATACAGCTAGGGATGCAGCCCATAAGAGAATGATTGAACTTCTTGAAGAAGGTAAGCCTCTGCCGTTTGAGATTAAGAACCAAATAATATACTATGTTGGACCTTGTCCTGCACCAGAGGGCAAAATTATAGGCTCTGCAGGGCCTACTACAAGTTATCGTATGGATTCATATGCGCCAAAGCTTCTTGAATGTGGTCTAAGAGGAATGATAGGCAAAGGTTTGAGGGATGATAAGGTGAAAGAGGCCATACAAGAGTTTGGAGCTATCTACTTTGGTGCTATAGGGGGCGCGGGCGCGCTAATATCATCGTGTATTATTAAGCAGGAAGTCATAGCGTTTGAAGATTTGGGAACTGAAGCCATTCGAAGAATAGAAGTAAAGGATTTTCCGTGTGTTGTGGTTATTGATGCACAAGGAAGGGATATATATAAAGAAGGAAGACAAAAATATCAGATAGTAGGATGATAATATGAAAGAATTTAATTTTGATAAGAGAATAAATATTTTTTGTGGTCACTATGGTAGTGGAAAGTCCGAAATATCAGTTAATGCGGCTTTTATGCTTAAGGAGAAAGCTTCTAAGGTATTAATGGCTGATATGGATGTTGTGAATCCATATTATAGAAGTGCTGATGCTAGGAAGGCCCTTGAAAACAAGGGCATAAAGGTTGTAGCGCCTATATATGCAAATACCAATGTAGATGTCCCAGCAATTGGGCCTGAAATATCTATAGGACTTAGGGATAAAAGTTTTAATGTAGTCATTGATGTAGGTGGCGATGAAGATGGGTCAAGAGTTCTTGGCCGTTATTATCACGAAATCCCCCAGGATGAATACGATATGCTTTTTGTATTTAACCGTTCAAGACCAATGACTGTAAATTTTGATGAAACATTATCCTATATAAGAGAAATCGAGGCAGCCTCAAGGCTCAAGATAAGTGGGATAATAAACAATACGCATTTTCTTGAACAAACGACATTAGAAGATATTCTTTATGGTTTGGAGCTTGCAAAGGAAATAAGCAAAGAGACTTCAATACCTATCAGAGCAACATGCGTCATGGAAGGGCTTGAAAAAGTGCTTGAAGGTAGGTTGGATCATCCTGTTATAGTACTTCGCAAAAGCTTAAGCTTGCCTTTCTAAATCCAACTATTCCATCACATATCAAGAGGCCGAAAGTACAACTGTGGGTACAATAATTGGCATGGGATAGCAATACGGAAGAATGACTTTAAATGTGGTGGTATCTGTACGGAAGCACAAGTAAGCCATACCCTGACCTAAAGATTGAGCAGAGGCCCTAAGGGTTGTTCAGAAAAATGGTTATGGAAGTATGTCACCAGTATAATAAAAAAATAAGAGTGGTCATATGAATTTAAGTTATTAAATCCTATAAGACCACTCCAACTGGTCGGAGTGAGAAGATTTGAACTTCCGGCCTCTTGGTCCCGAACCAAGCGCGCTCCCAGCTGCGCTACACCCCGCCGACAAACGCTATATTAGCATATATAAGAATAGTTTTCAACTTAATTTTTATTAGGGTGTGAAATATAACCAAGCGCGCTCCCAACTGCGCTACACCCCGACGACTGAACATTTGCTATTTTAGCATATTTGCGAGATGTTATCAATGAAAAAATGTGAGGTTATGATTTGCTGTTTATTGCATGACATCTAGTAAGCATTAAAAAAGGAAGCTATAGTTGTGTAATAGCTTCCTTTGAATTTTAATAAATAATAATAAGATTAGTAATTTCGGAAAAGGCCGATTACCTTTCCCAATATACTGAGCTCTTTTAGTATAATTGGTTCGTAGTCTGAGTTTTCGGGTTGAAGACGAAAATGGTCGCTTTCTTTATAGAAAGTCTTAACTGTGGCCTCGTCCTCAATTAAAGCTACTACAATATCGCCATTGTTTGCAGTGTTTTGTTGTTTTACTATAATATAGTCACCGTCCATAATGCTAGCATTTATCATACTTTCCCCTTTTACTTTAAGCATAAAAGAGGTAGAGTTCTCTAAATATCTTACAGGTATAGGGAAAGTGTCCTCAATATTTTCTACGGCTAAAATGGGGGATCCTGCTGTTATTTTACCAACAAGAGGGATGTTCTCGATTTCTTGGTCTGCAACATACCCCTCAAGATTTTTTGCAGATTCATCTAGAACTTTTAGTGCACGTGGTTTTGTTGCATCCTTAAGAATTAAGCCATCTTCTTCAAGCTTCTTTAAGTATGAATGAACAGTTGAAGTTGATTTGAAACCGACTGCCGTACATATTTCTCGAACAGAAGGTGGAAAGCCCCTTTCAAGAGTATGACTGTTCACATAATCAAGAATCTTTTTTTGTTTTTCGGCACTTTGCTGGCGCATTCAAAACCCTCCATTATCAAAGATATAGTAAGTCATTTTCTGTTAATCAGCTCTTTAAAACAATTATACAATTGAATAAAATAAATGTCAAACAAATGTTCGTTTTAATCTTGACAAAGGAACACCTGTTCGATATAATTTACTTAAAAGAACAAACGTTCTGAGGTGGTAGTATTATGACTATAAGAATTAAAAAAAGAAAGTTTACTTTAAGAGATAAACGGCGTTTTGCAAGATTCATGATGATATTTATTCTAGTAGGTGTTTTCATGAGCATGATAATTACTGCAGGAGCTTCTCAAGCCGTTAAAGATGATTATGAGGAAATTAAAGTCAAGCAAGGAGATACTCTTTGGACTATTGCACAAAATCATTTCCCGGAAAAGGATATACGCGAATATATATATGATATTAAAAAACTAAACGACCTAAATAATGATTATATATATGCTGGACAAATGCTTAAGCTTCCATAAATGGATATTGTCCTATATGCCTATTTGAGTAATTTAGTGTTTTTATGGTTTTACCTGTGGTATTATTATATTAATGAGATAGTTTGTGGGGTGAAGTAATGCAGGTAAAACAAGTATCAATTTTTCTTGAAAATGTTTCGGGAAGATTGGCTGAAGTATCCCGTGCTTTAGGACAAAATAGTATCGACATTAGAGCACTATCAATTGCTGATACTACTGAATTCGGTATATTGCGACTTATTGTAAATGATCCTGATTTAGCTGTATCTGTATTAAAAGAGGCTGGCTTTTCAGTTGGCACGACTGAGGTAATTGCTATTTGTGTAGATGATTCCCCGGGGGGTCTTACAGGTGCCTTGACTTGTTTAGAAAATAACGAAATAGGTATTGAGTATATGTATGCTTTTATTGGCTGTTCTGCTGACAATAAAGCTTTGGTTATTATTAGAGTAGAGCATACCGATAAGGCAATTGAAGTATTAAATAATTGTGGAATAGCCACAGTTCCACCAAAAGAGATATATAGTATGTAAACTACTTTGTAATTTACACTTGATTTAATCCTAGAGTGATGAGCTCGCTTCATCTGTTGTAGGGAGTTTTGTTTTCTGGTGTTTTTTAGATATACTAAATGATTTAATTTTAGCTTGACAAGAAACATTCTAAAATCTATAATTATCTTAATATTGATATTTTGAATAAACGCTTTGATGGAGAATAGTAACGTAATCTTTTATGAAAACAGAGAGCTGCCGATTGGTGTAAGTGCAGACATAGAGGACCGTGAATCTCGCTCCTGAGCGGATCGCTGAAGTAAGCACCAGCTTATTGTAGGTTGATACGGATACAGCCGTTATACTGTGAGGCATTTACTGATGCCAGAAATGAGTGGACACATATTGCGTCAATTAGAGTGGTACCTCGGAGTTTACCTTCGTCTCTTAACAGAGATGAAGGTTTTTGTTTTTTTAGGGAGAAAAATGCTGTAGTATAGATAAAATGTATAGGAGGCAAAAACTATATGAGCGACTTGATAAATATAACTGTAGGCGGCATAATCAAAAAGAATGCGAAGGAATACTCGGATAGACTTTGCTTAAAGTTCCCAAATGCAGACTATGAAAGAACGTGGAAGGAATTCGATGAAGATACCACGAGGGTTGCTAAGGGCTTTTTAAAGATGGGAATTAAGAAAGGTGACCATATTGCTATATGGGCAAATAATTGTCCTGAGTGGCTTATTACCTTCTTTGCTTCTGCTAAGATAGGAGCAATTCTTGTCACAGTAAATACAAGCTACAAGATTTTTGAGTTGGAATACTTACTTCGACAGTCAGACACAAAATGTTTAGTTATGATTGAGAGTCTGAAGGATTCAAATTACTATAATACTATCAATGAACTTTGTCCTTTATTAAAGGATAGTAAACCTGGGCAGCTTAATGAGCCCATGCTCCCGTATTTAAAGGATATAGTCTTTGTAGGGGAAGGTAATCGCCCTGGAATGTATAACTTTAAAGATCTTTATGCTATGGGCGATGAGATACCAGATAAAGAGTATGAAGATATTAATAGTTCCATTGATGTGCACGATGTAGTTAACATGCAGTACACCTCAGGTACCACAGGATTTCCTAAGGGTGTTATGCTTACGCATTTTAATATAGTCAACAATGGTAAATGTATTGGCGATAGAATGAAGTTTACAAAAGATGATAAACTTTGCATCTCAGTGCCTCTCTTCCATTGTTTCGGTATGGTTTTAGCAGTTATGGCCAGTGTTACACACGCGACGGCAATGGTTCCTTTGGATTTTAGTCCGAAAAGAGTAATGGATGCCATTATGAAAGAGGAGTGCACAGCTGTCCACGGCGTTCCTACAATGTTTATAGCTATGATGGAACATCCCGATTTTAACAAGTACTCTTTTCCTAAATTAAGAACTGGTATAATGGCAGGTTCACCCTGTCCTGTAAAGGTTATGCAAGATGTCGTGGATGTAATGGGGGCAAAAGAGATTACAATAGTTTTTGGACAAACAGAGTCCTCACCTGGTTGCACACAGACCACCACAGATGATAGCATTGAAAGAAGAGTATCTACTGTAGGAAAGGTCTTCCCACATGTTGAGGCAAGAATTGTCAATCCTGAGACTGGCGAGGAGTGCCCTCCTAATGTTCCTGGGGAATTCGTCACCAGAGGATATCATATTATGAAGGGTTACTACAAGATGCCTGAAGCTACTAGCCAGGCTATAGATAAGGATGGCTGGCTTCACACAGGCGATTTGGCTTCAGTTGATGAAGATGGATATTTTAAGATTACAGGGCGTATTAAAGATATGATAATAAGAGGTGGCGAGAATATTTATCCCAAAGAGATAGAGGAGTTTCTCTATACATATCCTAAGATAAAGGATGTTCAGGTTTTTGGTGTTCCTAGCAAGGATTATGGTGAGGAAATAATGGCCTGGATTATCTTAAGAGAAGGAGAGTCAGCCACAGAACAGGAAATCAAGGATTTGGTTAAGGGTAACATGGCTAGGCATAAGACACCTAAATATGTTAAGTTTACAGATTCCTTCCCAATGACAGCTAGTGGTAAGATTCAGAAGTTTAAGATGTGTGAGCAGGCTATAGAAGAGTTAAATCTTCAAGATGATGCATCAATTGTAACTGCATAAAATAATAACAGTAATTTTCGATTGATGATTGGGTATATAATAAATATACAATAATACGCATTTGAGAGGGCGATGATTATGATGAAATTAGCATTTTCCACCTTAGGTTGTCCCGGATGGTCATGGGAGGAAATTTATGCGACATGCAAGGATTTAGGCCTTGACGGAATAGAAGTAAGAGGCATTGGCTCAGAAATATATGCGCCGAATAGCAAGCCTTTCAGAAAAGACAATATAGAAGAAACAATGAATACATTAAATAAATTAAATATTGAGATTCCTATTCTTACCTCTGGTGCATTCTTATTTGATAAAAAGAATAGAGAAGAGGCCTTAGCAGAGGCAAAAGCATACATTGATTTGGCTAAGAGAATAGAGACAAGCTATATCAGAGTTTTAGGCGATAAGGATGGGGAGCCCGGCGAAGAGCGAGATTTAGATTTTGTGCTTACTCAATATAGGGCGATTTGTGATTATGCAAAGGATACGAATGTTACTCCTCTTATTGAAACAAACGGAGCCCTAGCTGATTCAAGGGTAATGGCTGACTTTATTAAAGCGGTTGACAGACCTAACTCAGGAATACTTTGGGATATACATCATCCATATAGATATTTTGGCGAGAATCCTGAAACTACTTTAAGCTATCTTAATGGGCATATTAAATATCTTCATATAAAAGACTCAATAATGGAAAATGGCAAAGCTTCTTATAGAATGCTTGGCTATGGAGATGTGCCGGTGCTAGACTGCCTAAAGCAGCTTAATAAGAATGGCTTTAAAGGCTATGTTTCGCTTGAATGGTTGAAACGATGGTTGCCTGATCTTCAGGAGCCGGGCGTAGTATTTTCTCACTATGTTAATTATATGAGCTATCTTATTAGACAGATTTAATTTTTAATAATCGAATTAGAAACCCAGAATAATACCCACTATCTAAAGAAGTGGGATTATTTTGATAACTCATTATAACTTTTACACTTTTATTCGATATAATGATTAGGCATACTCTCATTAAATAAATAAGCAAGGGATGGCTTGTAGGACATGGATAAAAGTGTTTTTATTGATATTAAGGATTTCTTCATTAAAAAAATCCTTATAAAATCTGTTGTAGAAGAAGGTTTGGGGGTTGTTGATATTTCCAATTTAGAAGATATGGAAATTAAGCTCCAAGCCTTGGGTAAAATAGTTTTCTTAGCTATAGTAGAGGTTTATGATGAGAAACTTAAGCATATTGAAGCTGGAATAAAAATATTTAGAAAATATTGCCCTTCAATACCGGTACTAGCTCTGGTATATAAGCATACATCTGATATTGTTGGATTCGTTATGAATCTAGGTATTGAGGATATTCTTTTACTTCCTAAAAACCCTGAACTCTATAATGGATTAATAAAAGATAGATTGAACTCATATTTTCCCCAAATAAGTGAGGTAATAGTTCCCGAAAGAATTGGCGGAAATACTGAGGTTAAGGGACCTCTTAGTCTTGAATTAAAAAGGGCGATTAGAGGAAAATATCCGTTGTCCTTTATAATGGCACATTTAAGCGGAGCCACAGCTGAAGCGGGTTTGCTTGAATCCCTTGTAGGGAGAATTACATCCTTTCTGCGTGATACCGATAAGATGTATTTAATGGACGAGAATACTTTTATAGTTGTGTTCCCTTTTTCAAAAAAGGAATATGTCCCATTGCTCGAGGACAAGTTCAGGGATGCATATAAGGTTGAGAAACCAAAGATAGGCATACATAAAAAACTATGCATATATAGCGCCACATATCCCGATGATGGTGATTCTCTTGATGTGCTATTAGAGCGCCTTGAAAAGGGTATTAATAATAGTATGGTTATTAATAGTATTAATTCCCCCTTAAACTTTTTATCCAGAGCTGAAATAGAGAACTATAAAAAAATGATAAATCAATATAAAAGGTTTTTTTGATTACTTTCTATGTATTAGTCATGTCTGCCTTATAGTCAATATTGATTATTTTTGCTATTATAGTGTAAGTTACATTTATATATATTATACCAATTTTATAGGTGAGCATATGGGCAATAGTAATATAGATATAGATATAGGTAATATTCCAAATCACATCGCCATTATTATGGATGGTAATGGTAGATGGGCTAAAAAACGAGGCTTGTCAAGAAGTATGGGCCATAAAGAGGGCTCTAAAAATCTTAGAAGAATAGTAGAGGCTTGCCACAACTTAGGAGTAAGATATCTTACTGTATATGCGTTTTCTACTGAAAACTGGTCAAGACCAAAGCCAGAGGTTGACGAGCTTATGGGGCTTATATTAGACTATCTTCGCAATGCTGAAAAAGAACTCAAAGGAAAAGATATTCGTATAAGAGTGATTGGTGAAAAGCTCCCTCTTTCAAAAGAGATATTAAATGAAATTGACAGAGTTGAAAATGCAACAAAGGATAAAAAAACACTTGATTTTATTATAGCTCTTAACTATGGGGGGCGCCAGGAGATTGTTGGAGCTGTTTCCCGACTATTAAACGATGCTAAAGAAGGGAAGCTTTCTGAAGTAAATGAGAATGAAATAAACAAGAGACTATATACAAACGGTATTCCCGATCCAGATTTGCTCATAAGAACTAGTGGAGAGATGAGAATAAGTAATTTTCTTATTTGGCAGCTATCCTATTCGGAATTTTATTTTTCTGATGCTCTATGGCCTGAATTTAGTGAGAAGCATCTTAAACAGGCTATTTTAACATACCAGAGCAGACAAAGACGTTTTGGAGGTATTGAATGCTAACCAGAATAATCAGTGGTGTTATAGGTGCTGCTATACTAATATTAATACTGCTTCTTCCACCATATGTATTAGCGCTTACAGTTCTACTAGCCAGCATGGTAGCCCTTTATGAATATTCCAAGGCTATGAAGCAAAAAAATGTAGTCATAGATTTGCCAGCTAGTATTATAGCCTCTGTTATGATTATTGGTAAAGCCTACGGTGCCACTTTGTCGGCTGAGCAATTCCCCGAAATAAGCAATATAATGGCTATTATATTTACTAATAAGAATCTTAGTACAATAATTTATGTATTAATTGTTTATCTTTTTTGCCGTTTTATTTTTGACAACTCCCGGCGTAGTCCTGAGGATATAGCATACACACTATTTGGTATACTTTACATACCTTTTTTGCTGTCATTTATTATAATGACTAGAAATTTAGATCGTGGTTTTGAATATATTTGGATTGTTTTAATAGGGGCTTTCATGACAGATATTTTTGCATATTTCGTGGGAGTTGCCATCGGGAAAAATAAAATAATCCCTCATATAAGTCCTAAAAAGACAGTCGAAGGCTCTATTGGTGGAGCTATTGGTTGCATGGCCTTCATGATATTATATGGAGCTATAATAATGAACAGAGCAGGAGATACGGTAATACCTATATATCACTTTGGGATAATAGGGTTTTTGTGTGGCGTAGTGGCTCAGATTGGAGACTGGGCAGCATCGGCAATAAAGAGGTATACTGGTATAAAAGACTTTGGAAATCTTATTCCAGGTCACGGTGGAATTATGGATAGAGTGGACAGCCTCCTCTTTGTCGCACCGCTAGTGTATATTTATATCAGCCAGTTTATGGCATAGGAAGGTTGTTTTACATGACGAAAGGGTTATCCATACTTGGTTCTACTGGTTCAATAGGTACCCAAGCCTTGGAGGTATGTGATAATTTAAATATTAAGGTAGTATCGTTGGTAGCTAATACAAATGTAAAAGTTATTGAGGAGCAAATAAGGCGCTTCAAGCCTGAAGTAGCTGCCCTTTTTGATGAAAAAGCGGCGGAGGAATTAAGGTTTGCGGTTAAAGATACCGGAACCAAGATACTATCAGGTAGTGATGGAGTACTTGAAGCAGTAACACATTTGCAGGCAGATACTGTTTTAACATCTGTTGTTGGAATAGCAGGACTTTTACCTACGATAGCAGCTATTGAGGCAGGCAAGAACATTGCACTTTCCAATAAGGAGACATTGGTCACAGCAGGCCAAATCATAACCGATTTGGTTAAAAAGAAAGGTGTAAATCTTTTTCCCGTTGATAGTGAGCATTCGGCAATCTTCCAATGCCTTGCAGGAAATAGACATAAGGATATATCTAGACTTATCCTCACAGCATCAGGAGGGCCTTTCAGAGGATATACCCGTGAAGCTCTTAGATCAGTAAATGTCAAGCAAGCATTAAATCACCCTAATTGGTCCATGGGAAGTAAAATTACCATTGATTCGGCTACAATGATGAATAAGGGACTTGAGGTAATTGAGGCTATGTGGCTATTTGATGTGCCTGTATCGCAAATTGATATTTTGGTTCATCCCGAAAGCATTATCCATTCTATGGTTGAATTCAATGATGGGGCGGTAATGGCACAGATGGGGGCACCTGACATGAGAATACCAATACAGCTTGCGCTTTCCTGGCCAGAAAGGTTTGGAAATTTATTTAAAAGAATAGATTTTGATAAATTGACATGCTTAAATTTTGAGAAACCGGATTATAATACTTTTGAATCATTGAAATTGGCAAAAGAAGCAGCCGAGATAGGTGGAACAATGCCATGCGCTTTGAACGCAGCTAACGAGGTGGCAGTTGAACTTTTTCTAGAAGAGAAAATTTCCTTCCTCGAAATAACGGAGGTAATTAATTTGATTATGAAGAATCATATTGTGAATACTAAGCCTGTACTTAACGATATAATAGATACTGACCGGGCGTCGAGAAAATTAGCCCGAACTTTTTGTGACGGGGGTTATTAAATGGGAATATTAGTAGCTTTACTTGTATTAAGTGTTCTTATCTTAATTCACGAATTAGGCCATTTCTTAGTGGCTAAAGCTGTAGGGATAAAGGTTCTTGAATTTTCATTATTTATGGGACCAAAGATTTTCTCTGTAAAAAAAGGGGAGACCACATATTCATTAAGGTTAATACCTATGGGAGGCTTTGTTAGAATGGAGGGGGAAGAAGAGTCCTCTGACGATCCTAGAGCGTTTTCTCAGCAATCGGTGGGCAAGCGTGCATTAGTTATAGCAGCAGGCCCAATAATGAATATTTTGTCAGCTTTTATTTTTGCGGCTATCTTTTTGACAAGCACGGGATTTTTGACAAATACAATTACCCAGTTTGCTGAAGATTCAGTCATACAACAAGCAGGTGTTGAAATAGGAGATAAGCTCATATCCTATGATGGCAATAGGGTCTATGACCCTAATATGGATATAACTCTCTTTATGTATGGTGAGGATGGAACTGCAAAGGATATAAAATACTTTGATGTAAGTGAAAATAAGAAAGTAACAAAGACCATTATCCCGGGAAAAACTGCAACTCGCTTTAGGTTAGGGTTTTCAGCGCAATTAGATACTAATACCGGAGCGGGAAACAATGTAATTGATATTGTAGAAACAGAGTCACCACTTTTGAAGGCTGGAGTAAAGCGTGGAGATAAGATTATAAAACTTGACGACACTGAGGTTTCTTCGACTTTAGATATACAACAATATCTTAACGTAACACGAGAGAATAAAAGCGCTCCACTTAGAATAACCGTTGACCGCAATGGAAAGATATTAGATTTTGAAAACATAACACCGTTTTCGGATTATAATTATACACTGGGCATAGGGTTTGAGCATAAAAAAGAAGATATAAATATTTTTGAAATTATGGGTTCTTCAGCTAGATTTTGTGCTTCGACAGCCCGGAATGTATTTATGACTATTAAATGGTTGTTTTCCGGGGTTGTATCAGTTAAGGAGCTTTCCGGCCCTGTAGGAATAATTGGAGCAGTGGGCAGTGTTGTAGACACACCACAACCTCTGTGGACTACTCTTCTTAGCCTTTTTTACTTAAGTAGCGTTATAAGTATTAATTTAGGAATTATGAACCTTATCCCATTACCAGCTCTAGACGGAAGTATGTTACTTATACTCCTAATCGAAAAGATCAGAGGAAAGCCAATACCACAGGAGAAAGTTGGAATGGTATCATTTATAGGTCTTATTTTGCTAATGGGTTTATTAGTATTTACTTTGTTTAATGATATACCAAGATGGCTCTAAGAAGTGCAAGTAAACCCACTGTCAGCTTGATTTAAGTTTTAAGATTATACCTTGGAGAGCGTAAAATGCGTAAGAAGACAAAAAAAGTAGCGGTTGGCTCGCTTTTTATAGGTGGGGATGCTGCGGTTAGTATACAGTCAATGACCAATACAAAAACGGCAGATATAGATGCTACAGTAAATCAAATCATTGAATTAGCTAACGCTGGTTGTGATATTGTTAGGGTTGCTGTACCCAATATCGAAGCGGCCAAAGCCATTTATGATATAAAGAAGCAAATAACATTGCCACTTGTAGCAGACATCCATTTTGATTACAGACTTGCTTTATTAGCAATGGAAAATGGTGCCGATAAAATACGAATTAATCCTGGGAATATTGGCTCTGAGGATCATGTTAAAGAAGTAGTTGCCTTAGCTCAGAGTAAGGGTATTCCAATTAGAATAGGTGTAAATGGTGGCTCTTTGGAAAAAGAGCTACTTCAAAAATATGGTCATGTATGTGCAGATGCACTTGTAGAAAGTGCATTAGGACATGTAGAAATCCTTGAAAGGCTTAAATTTAGTAATATAGTAATCTCAATAAAATCATCTGATGTAATAATGTCTATAGAGGCATATCAGAAGCTAAGTGAGCTAACTGATTATCCTCTACACATAGGTATTACAGAGGCTGGAACAGTGTTTAAAGGGGCAATTAAATCCGCTGTGGGAATAGGTACATTATTGCTCTCAGGTATTGGTGATACTGTCCGAGTATCCCTTACAGGTGCCCCTGTAACAGAGGTAAAGGCAGCAAAAGAAATACTACAGGCCTGTGGCCTGTACAAAAATAGCTTGGTATTCATTTCATGTCCCACCTGTGGCAGAACACAGATAGACCTCATATCTATTGCCGAAAAGGTAGAAAAAGCCCTTGAGAATATTGATAAGCCAATAAAGGTAGCTGTAATGGGCTGTGTAGTTAATGGTCCAGGAGAAGCCAAGGAAGCCGATATTGGTATAGCAGGCGGAAAGGATTCTGCTGTTATATTTAAGAAGGGACAAATTTTACGGAAAGTTTCCGAAGACGAAGTTGTTGCAGCTCTCTTAGAAGAAATAGAAAAGATGTAGTGACTTTCTAAATATCTATGATAGTGCGAGTGCTATTGTGGCTAGCATTGCACCATTTATAAATGAGTAGAAATTGTAATAGTATTAACGATCAAAATGCTAAATGAGTAAAAATTCGGGGGAATTGAAAATGAAAGTAAGCAATTGGAATATATGCAGAAGGTATAGCCTCTGTTGAAGATATTGATACAGCTATGAAACTAGGTGCTAACCATCCTATGGGGCCTTTAGCACTCGGTGACTTA
>CAYMAE010000007.1:11035-21488 GCA_964388375.1 uncultured Ruminiclostridium sp. | reverse complement strand
AATGGCAAGACAGCTCTTTCGAGATTTTGCTGAAAAAGAAGTAAAGCCGATTGCACATGAAATTGATGAATTAGAACGTTTTCCTGATGAAACAGTTGAAAAAATGCAAAAGTATGGTTTAATGGGTATTCCCATACCAAAGGAACAAGGTGGCGAAGGGTGTGATACGCTTACATATGTTATGTGTGTCGAAGAAATATCTAAAGCCTGTGCCACAAGCGGTACAATTATATCGGCCCACACATCTCTTTGCGCCGCACCCATTCATAGCTTTGGTACCAAAGAACAAATAGAGAAATACCTTATCCCCTTGGCAAAAGGTGAGAAATTAGGTGCATTCGGGCTTACTGAGCCTAATGCTGGAACTGATGCCTCAGGTCAGGTAACAAAAGCAGTTCTTGATGGTGACAATTATATATTAAACGGCAGTAAGATATTTATTACCAATGCCGGAAAAGCAGATATTTATGTGATATTTGCCATGACAGATAAAAGTAAAGGTAATAAAGGTATTTCGACTTTTATTGTTGAAAAGGATTTTCCAGGATTTAGTATTGGTAAAAAAGAGCTTAAACTTGGGATTAGAGGTTCATCTACCTGTGAATTAATATTTGAAAATTGTATCGTTCCAAAGGAAAATTTACTTGGCAAAGAAGGCAAGGGCTTTTCAGTAGCCATGCATACTCTGGACGGTGGAAGAATCGGTATTGCGGCTCAAGCACTTGGAATTGCAGAGGGAGCATTCGACGAAGCTGTTAAATATGTTAAGGAGAGAAGACAATTTGGGAAACCTATTTCTGCTTTCCAGAATACACAGTTTAAACTTGCCGATATGAAAACACAAATTGAAGCAGCGCGACTATTAGTATATAGTGCTGCCATGGCAAAGGAAACAAAGGCAAAGTATAGTACAGAAGCCGCTATGGCTAAGCTATTTGCTTCCGACACTGCAATGGATGTTACAACCAAATGTGTTCAGCTACTTGGAGGGTATGGTTATACAAGAGAATACCCTGTTGAGCGAATGATGCGTGATGCAAAGATTACAGAGATCTATGAAGGTACCAGTGAGGTTCAGCGTATGGTTATCGCTGGCTCGGTTTTAAAATAGAAGGGGGTTAAGTCTTTTGAATATAATTGTATGCATAAAGCAAGTACCAGATACTAATGAAGTAAAGATAAATCCGGTTACAGGTACCCTGATTCGCGAAGGTGTGCCGAGCATTATTAATCCCGATGACAAGGCTGGCTTAGAAGCAGCGCTTCGCATAAAGGATGAGACCGGAGCAAAGGTAACAGCTATCTCAATGGGCCCAAGCCAGGCAGATATCGCTCTTAGAGAAGCTCTTGCAATGGGGGCTGACGAAGCTATCCTTGTAACAGATAGAGCGTTTGGTGGAGCAGACACATGGGCTACCTCATATACATTGGCTCAAGCCATAAAAAAACTCGATTATGATTTGATAATAACAGGCCGCCAAGCTATAGATGGTGATACTGCCCAGGTTGGACCTCAGATTGCAGAGCATTTGGGCTTGCCTAATATTAGCTATGCCGAAGAAATCAAAGTCGAGGACGATTCAGTAATTGTTCAAAGACAGTTTGAGGATCGTTATCATATCGTAAAAGCAAAGCTACCCTGCTTGGTTACCGCTTTATCTGAATTAAATGAGCCAAGATACATGACACCGGGAAGAATATTTGACGCTTTTCGTAAGATGGATGTATTAGTTTGGACTAAGGATGATATTGAACTTGATATCACTAATATTGGATTAAAAGGATCACCAACAAGGGTATCCAAATCATTTACAAAAGAACTTAAGGGAAAAGGAACATTAGTGACCCTTGACACAGAAGAATCTGTAGATTTCTTGATTGAAAAGCTAAAAGAAAACTTTGTATTGTAGGAAGGTAGGAATGACAATGAGTATACAGGATTATAAAGGCGTATTTATATTTATTCAACAGGTAGACAATAAGATATCCAGCGTTTCCTACGAGCTACTAGGAAAGGGTAAGGAATTAGCTAATGATTTGGGCACTGATGTAACTGCTGTATTGTTAGGATATAAAATAGATGCACTAGGTGAAAAACTGTCAAAGTATGGTGCCGATAAAATCGTTATAGTAGACGATCCGGCACTTGAAACTTATACAACAGAGCCATATACACATGTAATGACAGAGGTGGTAAAAAAGTTTAAGCCAGATATTCTTCTTTTTGGAGCAACAGCTATTGGTAGAGATTTAGCACCGCGCGTATCTTCGCGTGTCCAGACGGGTCTAACTGCTGATTGCACTAAATTAGAAATTGACTTGGAAACTAATCAATTAAAAATGACTCGACCTGCATTTGGTGGCAACATTATGGCAACTATACTATGTCCAAACCATCGCCCTCAAATGGCCACAGTTAGGTCGGGCGTAATGAAGAGTATAAGCGTTCCTGACAATTCTGCTGTTGTAGAAAAGATGGAAATTAACAATCTAGCAGACTATAAAAATGTTGAAATTCTTGATATCGTCAAAAAGACAACAGGGAAGATAGATATTCAAGATGCCAATATACTTGTTTCAGGTGGCCGTGGAATGGGTGCTCCTGAAAACTTCAAGTTACTCGAAGAATTGGCAAATGTACTTGGCGGGACGGTTTCTTCTTCAAGAGCATGTGTTGATGCCGGCTGGGTTGAAAAGGATTGCCAGGTTGGCCAGACAGGAAAGACCGTTCGTCCAAACCTCTATATTGCCTGTGGAATCTCAGGAGCAATTCAGCATCTAGCTGGAATGGATGAATCAGATATTATTATAGCTATTAATAAAGATCCTGAAGCTACAATTTTTGATGTCGCTGATTACGGTGTAGTTGGTGATGTGCTAAAAATACTTCCTCTTTTGATTGAGGAGTTAAAGAAGGTAAAGACTGATAGGCAATAATTGCCTTATAATGGACTGATTCCATTAGCAAGCAAGAAGTTATTTAGCTGTATAATCCAGCCATAGAGGCGTGCTCTGGTTGTATATCTCTTGCTTAAGTCAAAAGGCTGTTTCATCATGCTTTCAAGGGTCTTTATATTTAAAAGATATTTTATAGGCGAGCTTGGATCAAGTACTGTTTCATAAAGCATATTCTTGATCCGGGTTTCATAATCCGGATCATAAAATCGGGGATAGGGATTTTTCTTTCTTTTAAGAATATCCGAGGGAAGATAACCACGCATAGCTTCCCTCAATAGTCCTCTTTCCATATTGTTAAGACGTTTAAGCTCTTGTGGGATTCTCCAGAAATATTCAGTTAACCTAAAGTCACAAAAAGGCACCCTGACTTCCAGGCCACTTGCCATACTCATTTTATCCAGGCGCTCTAAATAGCAGGGTAGATTCCAATAAAGGCTGAACCATTGGGCCTCGTTCTCCTTATTAAGGCAATTATCAAATGTAGAGAATTTAGTATAGTCAGCCAATGCCTCTTCATAACATTTCTCTAAGAATTCATAGGGCTTTATGGTATCAATAATATCATTTTTAAAGACAGATATTTTTTCTGCCAGATTAGAGGTCCAGGGTAATCGCTTTTTACCTGATATAAAATGTTCACCAAGCTTATATCCAGAGCCGAACAACTCATCGGAGCAATCTCCTGCAAGTGCGATATCAAAATCTTTTTGTATCTCTCTGCAGAGAAGCAATAAAGAGGTGTCATAATCTGGTATTCCAGGCCCCCCACTAGCTTCCTCAGCTTCAGATAAAGAATCGACCATATCAGTTCCTGAAAGAATAATATAATGATGTCGTGTATTTGCTCTTCTACAAACCCAGCGAATCCAAGGCATATCAGAATCTCTTCCATAGCCATTGGAATATACAAAACGATTAGCTTTCTCAAAATCTACTGACCAGGTATTGTATATGCCGTTGTTTAACAGCATGGGATATTCAGCAACTACTGCAGTTATCAGGCTAGAGTAGAGGCCACCAGACAGAAATCCACATAGATTTACATCAGAATACATTTGCTTTTTAATTGCATCAATTACTAGTTCTCGAACTGTACTGAGAGTTTTGATTAAATCATCCTCATGCTTACCGTCTTTTAAAACCCAATATCTATAATGTTTAGCACCTTGTTCAGAAAATTTTACATAATGTCCAGGCCTAACCTGACGGATTCCCTTTATAACACCACTTCCGGGTGTATGACGTGGGTTCAGGCATATCAGCTCAGAAAGCCCCTCTTTATCAATTATTCTTTCAAAAAGGGGATGACAGGTTATCCCTTTAATATCAGAAGCAAAAATCAATGATTGGTCAATTATAGAATAGTATAAAGGCTTTATTCCGTGATGGTCGCGTACAAGGAATAAGGTCTTTTCTTCTTTAATCCATATTGCAAAGGCAAAACTACCATTTATTTTTTCAAAAAAGTTCTCCTTCCATTTTACAAATGCATGTATTATAAGCTCAGGGTAATTTGCAGAGGAGCAGCGAATACCCGCTGCTTGAAGATCGGCAGCTAATTCCTTACTATTATAAATTGTACCATCCATGGTTATAGCATAGGATTTGCCTTCAATTATAAGCTCCGTTACAAATGAGTCCCCGCTATTTGGGCCAAACGGTCCTATCCGACTTAATAATGCTGCATTAGATGAGATATAATAGCCTGCACCAGTTACCCCTCTTGTCCGGATAGCTTCGGACATACCACATAAATTTACACTTTTTCGCAAAATATCCTCAGCAGAATTCACAATACCAGCTATTCCGGACATAAAACCACTCCATTAGAATGATACACTCATAGTCTATTCGTTTTGCTCAATGGTTGTTACGGGAAATCATTGAAGCGTAAAACCCTTTATTGTAGGGAGTTTTAGAGGGAAAAATGGTTTTCTTCTGGGGCATAACTATATTTGACAGAAAATTATAACCTTTATCCTTATAATTGCCTTATAACGCGTTAATAGAGGCTAGCGCTCCTTGCGCTCAGATTAGTATCACCATAGTAGCTTGAGACCAATCAGACTTCACGAGAACTCGTCATCTTGGGAAAGCCTTGCATGGGTGCTACTAGCCGTTTACTACGTCGCTAGCGACAACACTAGGTTGAATCATAAAGGGAAATATTGATTAATACTATTTATAGGGAACCTATTATTGTATGAAAGGAGGCAAAAGGTGGTTGTATATGCGGATCTTCTTTTTTTAGAAAACCTAATAGCTAATTGTTTAATCTTAAAGCTTACCGGAGCTATTTCGGGTTTTGATGTGAAAGCGCTAAGAATGATACTTTCATCATCTCTTGGTTCCATGTATGCCGTATTAGGAGTCATAATACCAAACACCGCTATTTTATCAGGATTAATGACTAGAATTATAGTATCGGCATTGATGATTCTTATAGCGTTTAAAATAAGAACAATACCTGAATTTTTAAGGCGTTGGGCTATGATGCTGCTCTCAGCCTTTTTGCTTGCCGGTTGTACATATGGTTTATCAAGTCTTTTGAATGGTGGTGCAGTTTCATATGGTGGACTGATGTATGTGAGCCCACGAGGAATTCTTAAGGCTTTTTTATTATCTTCAGCTCTGTGCATTATTTTGGTTAGGCCTATCGGAAGAATATTATCTGGAAAGGCTTTCAAGGAAGGATCCATCATTCCGGTATATATCAAAATGGAGAAAAAATCAGTGTGCTTTTATGCTCTTGTGGATACTGGCAATTCACTTATTGATCCTCTAACAGGATATCCGGTGATGGTGGTAGAGGCTGAATCTTTAAAAACTATATTGCCAGATGAAGTATATGAAGCGGCAATCTCTAATAATATTGATATTTATACAGAATCTATTAATAAAAACAGTTGGTTTAGGAGATTCCATCTTATCCCTTTTAAATCCATAGGTAAGCAAAATGGTATGTTGACAGGATTTAGACCGGATAATATACGAATCGGTAGAGAGGGATCACTTAAAGAGGTTAATGATGTAATTGTTGGCATTTGTGGAATCAAGCTATCAGATAGCGCAAAATACTCTGCGCTTGTAGGCCCTGCAATGCTTTCAAAAATATAACTTATTTGCAAGGCTATAATGCGGATTTTAGCCGCAGCAAAAGGAAAGGTGAGAAAGTATATGTTTAAGCAGATGGTAGGAATCATTATTACTATGGTTAAAAATCCGAAGAAAGACTGCAATGAAGGAATCTTCTACATAGGGGGTAATGAAATCTTGCCACCTCCTTTACAGCCACATGAAGAGGCCGAAGTCCTACAAAAACTAAGTAATGGAGATTTATCTGTAAAAAGAACTCTTATTGAGCGGAATTTAAGGCTTGTGGTCTATATTGCTCGAAAATTCGAGAATACTGGTATAGATATTGAGGATTTGACTTCAATAGGCACCATCGGACTTATTAAGGCCATAAATACATATAATCCTAACAGAAATATTAAGCTAGCCACCTACGCGTCTAGATGTATAGAAAATGAGATTTTGATGTATCTTAGAAAAAATAGCAGGATAAAAAGTGAGGTGTCATTTGAAGAGCCGCTAAATGTTGATTGGGATGGAAATGAGCTTTTGCTTTCAGATATTTTAGGTACAGATGGGGATATAATTCAAAAAAATCTTGAAGAAGAAACCGATAAAAAACTCTTAGTAACGGCTATGAATAAGCTAAATGGAAGAGAAAGAAAAATTATGGAACTAAGGTTCGGATTAAACAATCATCTTGAGAAGACTCAAAAGGAGGTTGCGGATATGCTTGGGATATCCCAATCATATATATCACGCCTCGAAAAACGCATTCTAGGTAGACTTAAACGAGAGATAGTAAGGATGTTGTAATGGCTTACCCGTTACCGAAATCGAAGATTTTAAACGGGATCCCAAGTTATTAAAACTCATTGCGGGGCATTTCCCCGCAATCGTTATAATCTGCTTGTCAAGGCTTTTTTAAAATATATATATTAGAAAAAACAGAATAAAACATGCCTCTAAAGTTAAGACTGATATTTAGATAGAGACTATGACAGTTAAAGAGAGGTGTGTTGATTTTATGAATAAGGTGGAGATTTGCGGCGTCAATACATCAAAGCTGCCCCTGCTTTCTAGCAGTAAAATGGATGAGCTATTCAAAAAAATACAGAAAGGGGACAAGGAAGCAAGAGAAGAATTTATTCATGGGAATCTTAGGTTAGTTTTAAGCGTAATCCAACGATTTGGCAACAGGGGGGAGAATGCAGATGATCTTTTTCAGGTCGGATGCATAGGCTTGATAAAAGCAATTGACAATTTTGATGTTACCTTAAATGTTAAGTTTTCTACTTATGCGGTGCCTATGATAATTGGTGAGATAAGAAGATATTTAAGAGATAATAATCCCATAAGAGTAAGCAGATCATTAAAAGATACTGCATATAAGGCACTACAGGCTCGTGAGAAATTAATAGGAAAAGAATCAAGGGAGCCTAATATAAATGATATTGCTAAAGAATTAGGAGCTACCAAGGAAAATGTAGTTATGGCTTTGGACGCCATACAAGACCCTATCTCCTTGTTCGAATCAGTATATCATGATGGCGGAGATGCTATATATGTAATGGATCAAGTTAAGGATGAAAAAAATGATGATGAAAGATGGCTTGAGCATATTTCTATAAATGAGGCTATGAGTAAATTAAGTGAAAGAGAAAAGAAGATTGTTGATTTACGGTTTTTCCAAGGTCGCACACAAATGGAGGTGGCCGATGAAATAGGAATTTCACAGGCCCAGGTTTCAAGGCTAGAAAAATCTGCATTAAAACATATGCAGAAATACGTTTAAAATGATAGAATAAATGAGGGCTAGTCCCTCATTTTTTATTATGTATTTATAGTGTAGTTTACTTAAGATTTTTGATTAAAGGTTTTTTCTTTTATATTAAGAAACCAACTAAGTATCTGTTACCTGATTTGCTTGTCAAATAATTAGAAATGCAAAGTTTTAGCATTAATATGACGATAAGAGTAATAATATGTTTTTATATAAACCATAAAGGGTATCTAACCTGTAAGGAGAAAATATTATGAAATGTCCTTATTGCTCGTTCGATGAAGATAAAGTCATAGACTCGCGCCCAACTGACGAAGGCGCAACAATTAGAAGAAGAAGAGAATGTTTAAGCTGTCATAAACGATATACCACCTACGAAAAGGTGGAGAACCTTCCTGTTATGGTTATTAAGAAGGATGGAACAAGGCAACCTTATGATAGGGATAAACTCAGAAAGGGTATTCTAAGGGCCTGCGAGAAGCGCAATATATCAATGGACCAAATAGAGTCCCTGCTTGACTCTATAGAGAGCAAAATCAACAATTCACTGGAAAGAGAGGTTACTAGCGAATTTATTGGAGAGCTGGTAATGGATAATTTGAGGCAGCTTGATGAGGTTGCCTATGTTAGATTTGCATCTGTATACAGGCAATTCAAAGATATAAATACATTTATGAATGAATTAAATAAGCTTTTATCAGAGAAATAATGGAGGCATTTAATTGGCGAATCTAGGCATAAAAAAGCTTAATAAAATAGTTAAAAATACTTTGGATGTAATTGCAGATAGTAAGGATGCGATTTTTGACATATTAGAAAATGCCAGAAAAGAAGTAAGCCAATTAAAGAATGAATTACAAATACTTAAGGCAGAAGCCAATCGTATTATGAGTGAGTATAAAATAATTGAGAAGAAAATGGCACAAAGCAAAAAGCAGCTTGCATCCATTAATGGTGATTTTGATAATTCTGAAGAGCAAATGAAAGTGGCATATAAGACCGCAAATGATCTGTTGGTTGAGATGGCAGTTTGCCGTGAGAGTGAAAGACAGACTCTATTAAGAAGAAATGATGTAGAAAGGCGCCTTAAGAATGCCCTTGAAACAGTGATGAAGGCAAAAAAGCTTGTGACTCAGGTTGGAACAGTGTTTGATTATCTTTCGAGCGATCTTTCAAGTCTCGACGAGCATTTTGGGAAAACCGAGAATAAGAGGCTACTAGCCTTACGCATTATTAAGAATCAAGAAAATGAGAGAAGGCGCATTGCAAGGGAAATGCATGATGGTCCCGCACAAGCAATGGGCAATGTTGTTATAATGACTGAAATATGTGAAAAAACTGCCGAACTTGACATGGAAAAAGCAATAGTTGAGCTAAAAAATCTTAAAGCAGTGGTAAAAGATTGCCTTAAATCTGTAAGGAGAATTATATATGATTTAAGGCCAATGTCCTTAGACGATTTAGGGTTAAAGCCTACGATGCAAAAATATATTGAAAAATTCAGTGCAGAACATGACATAAGAGTAGATTTTAAAGTGAAAACCGAAGAAGATTGTATAAAAGACAGTAACATCGCATTAGCAATCTTCCGTATAGTTCAGGAATGTCTAAATAATACATATAAACATGCTGAAGCAACACATATAAGTGTTCAAATAGAATGTGCGCAAAAGTCAGTATTGTTAAGAATAAGCGATGACGGCAAGGGCTTTGATACCAACATGCTCAATAATTCCTCACAAAATGAAGACTCGGGATATGGAATTTTAGGAATGAGGGAAAGAATCGAGCTGCTAGAAGGTGAATTTATAATTGATTCTAAGATTAATTTAGGAACGACAATAAGGGTTAAATTACCTCATTCGCTACAGGAGGACGCTTAATGTACAGAAGTATTAATGTCATGATTGCCGAAGATCATTCAATGATTCGGGAGGCGTTAAAGCAACTTATCCAACTTGAGCCTGACATCAACGTTATAGCAGGATGTGCTGATGGGATGGAGGTGGTTGAAAGATACCTCGAAAAGCCCCCCGATGTAGTACTATTAGATATTAATATGCCAAAATTAAATGGACTTGAGGCATTACAAAAAATAAAGCAATACGATAGCAAGGCAAAGGTTGTAATGCTTACAATTCATGAGGATAGGGATTATCTTTTGAGGGCTCTAGATCTAGGAGCTCTTGGATACATATTAAAGGATGCCAAAGCTAGTGATTTAATAGAGGCAATACGAAAAGCAAATAATAATCAGACTTATATACAGCCTGTGATGGCGGCGGAATTAGTAAGTGAGTATAAGAAAGTAAAAAGGGTGGTGCATGCCCCTAAGAAAAATCTTACCGAAAGAGAAAATGAGGTACTAAAATTACTATCAAATGGGATGCTAAATAAGGAAATAGCTACAGCTCTTTACATAAGCGAAAAAACTGTAAAAAACCATGTTTCCAGCATTTTTCGCAAATTAAATGTTCAAGATAGAACCCAAGCAGCAGTTTTTGCTATAAAAAATCGAATTTTTGACTAATATTCGTTATTCCTCATTGTGTTTGTTAGGTTAAATATGTTAAAATAAAAAAGAAAAATGTTGTATTTTGCTCAAGATAAACATTATGTATACTAATGAAAAAGAAC
>CAYMAE010000007.1:0-10935 GCA_964388375.1 uncultured Ruminiclostridium sp. | reverse complement strand
CCTCAAACAAATGATAATCGCTTATTAACAATTAGCTATATTTTTCTTGCGGGCGGCCTTTTATTTTGGATTAAAGTTTTAGGCATTACAAATAATTCTGCCTTGCATGATTCTTTTCTATCTTGTATTCTTATAAGATTTGTCAATAGTGTATGTTTCAGTATTTCCTTCACTTGTAAACCTAAGAATGAAGCAAAGATGAGAAGAATCTACTTGTTATTAGGGGCAACAACATTCCTTTTGATTTCTGTTTTGTTGATAAAAAATCCAGATGTAAACAATGTATTTTTTAACGATAAAGGGGGCTTGTCAATTGTAAGTGCCATAGTAATATTATTTGATTGCCTGCTTTATCTCTATATTTTCTATCGCTTGATCATTGATTCTAAGCGCAGGAATGATTTTGTTAACAAAACGCTTTCTTGTGCATTTATTATTATGCTTTTTAGCGAGATTGCCCTATTAAATGTAAAACAAGTATACGATATGAGTACAGTAGTAAGTCAATTTTATCTAGCGGTTTCATATGGCGTATTATTCTATTCTATATATATACACAGTGTTAGAAGGCCATACAAACTATTAACTAAGGCCAAAGAAAAGCGTGAGAGAGATCTGATAAAAATGGATAAGCTGGTTGATCGACGTACTAAAGAGCTACGAGTTATGTACGAGAAACTTATTGCTGATCAGGTCTTGGCAAGAGAGATCCAGCTATCTATGCTACCAAGGGAGTTACCAAAGGACGATTTCGTAACATTCTCTGTAGGATACCTACCTGCAGAAGAATTAAGTGGTGATTTTTATAATGTCATAAGAATTGATGAAACCCGCTATGGTGTTTGCATAGGGGATGTATCTGGACATGGAGTATCAGCAGCAATGCTATCAATATTCGCATTCCAAAAGTTGCAATCACTTATGGAGGAAACTGATGGAGGGGGAATGTCGATACCGTCTATAGTTTTACAGCATCTATACGATTCGTTTAACAGCTCAAACTTTAACGAAGATATGTATTTTGTGATGCTCTACGGTGTATTTAATACTCAAACCGGAATATTTTCTTATTCATCTGGTGGACTAAACACTATTCCCCTAAGGCTAAGGCCTGATGGCGCAATTCAAGAGTTAGATAACGATGGCTTTGCTATATGCAAATTAGGAAAGTTTTTGAAGCCCAAGTTTGTAAACTATCAGATTCTATTATTCCCTGGTGATAAGTTGGTGTTATACACTGACGGACTTGTAGATGCTAAAAACACTCAAAAAGAAGAATACACTCTTTCAAGATTAAAATCTGTTATTTCTGAGCACAGCAAATATGGTATAGATTATCTTGCCGATGCTATAATGCAGGACGCTAAAGAATTTACTGATGAAAAGCCTTCGGACGACATAACTCTACTAATAATGGACTCACTTCCACCATTCTAAACTTCAATAGACTTCATAACCATTTTATGCTAAACTCTAGTAGATACTCGGGATGTATAGGATTTATAACCTGAGACATAAATGTCGCCACCAAAAGGTGGGCACTCGTAATTTATTATAAGACTAGTAAACCAGTGGAGGTAATTTTATGAGAGATAAAAACTCCAAACTTAGCTTATGGATTTCAACTTTCATCTCTATTGTCGGCATGCTTTTTATCGTTCTAATAGCTTATATTGCCGAGAAAGTATTCAATACCAATAATTTGAGTAATAACATCTTGACATTAATTTCAGTTATTATTGCGCTAATTCCCCCCATACTTTGGATGGGATTATTTTATAAGCAAGATAGACTAAATCCAGAGCCTAAGGGGTTAGTTTTTAAAACACTAATTTTAGGCGCTTTAGTTCACAAGGCAATTTATGTTCCAATAGTATCTATGATTTTACCGTCGGGAAATACTGGATTTGAATCTATAGGCAACAAGATGATTACTACCATTATTCTGGTGGCAGTAATACAAGAATCTATTAAGATGCTGACTGTAAGATATAGTATTTACCCGAGCAAGGAATTTGACGAGGATATAGACGGTATTATATATGGTTCAGCGTTAGGGCTAGGATTTGCAACAATGTCTAGCATAGACGCTATTTTATCGGCCGGTGGAGCTATGCTCACCAATGCAACTGTGCTTGTGGTTGTGCAAACATTTTCTCATGCAAGTATTACGGGCTTAAGCTGTTATTTCCTAGGCGTATCCAAGAACGCCAAGTTTAATATATTGCGTCTTCCAACGGCGCTATTATTATCATCTTCAATTAATGCGATTATTCAGTTCCTTCTAGATGCAGTTGTAAGAAAAGGATTTAAAGTTAACTACATTATTGGTTTACTACCTGCTGCTATAGTGGCTTTGATTGTATTTGGCTTTCTAGTAGCTATTTCTTCTCGTCATGCAAAAGAGGGAGGAAGCAAGCCTAATGGGACTATTGATACAAAGAAACCTATATCGGGAATTGTTCCTGTTTGGATATTATTCGCTTTAGCATTAGTTATAGGAATCACGTTCACTAACAATGCGTTAAAAAATAAGACTATAACTGTGGATGATTACATTGAAATACAATATCCCAATAAATGGGTTGAAAATAAGAATGAAGCTGATTTATTTAAAGCGTCTGACATAATGAAGGATGCTGGACTAAACTCAATCACTATAAAAAAACTACCATTAACTGATTTGATGAGTATTGAAGTAGAATCAGAAGAAGAAAGGCTTCAAAGTGCAACAGCAGCATGGTCAATCAGGTCTGGCATTAATTATCGTTTTTATCAAGCTGAAAATTGTTATTACCTTGATGCAAAAGGTAAGGAGACATACATAATAAACTACTATTATATATCTAGTGGCAGCGATAATAAACCTAACATAGGTTATGCCAGAGATATCTTATCTATTTCAGGAGATAATTTATACATTATAACAATATCATCGAGCTATGAATCATTTGTAATTAACGATAATAAGTTTATCAATGTGGGCTATAGCTTTAATGATAATTGACGGCGTTTAATATAAATAAGATTGGAGTGTTTTTAAGTGTTTAAAAATAATTATCGAATTAATTTAATAATACTTGTAGCCGTCATAATCATGATGTCGGCAACATTCTCATCCTGTTCATTAAAAGATAATGACGAAACTCCTCCGACAGCACCTCTGTTGACGATTTCTGACCAAAGTACCGATTCTATTTCGCTGGCTTGGAGTGAGAGCTATGATAATGTTGGAGTTGATGAGTATAGAGTATACAAAAATGATAACATCCTAATTAAAACTGATTCTACCCAATATACAGATAGAGATGTATCTTTAGGTGAAGAATATGAATATTATGTAGTTGCATATGACAGGGCGGGTAACCGCTCCTCAAAGAGTATTAAGCAAAGTGTAAAAATGAAAGATGGGGAAGATGCACCTTCAACATCCTCTACCACAACTACCCCTGGAGAACAAGGCAAATTAAGTATTCAAAAGATTGCAAGGTCAACGGTTAAGCTTTATACATTAGATAATAACTTTAATGTTATTGCTATGGGGTCGGGCACAATTGTTGATAATACAGGTCACATTCTTACGAATTTCCATTGCGTAGGCGAAGGAGGCAAGTTGTATAATTCTGAGGGTTATGTGGCTGTTGCCATAACCGATGATATAAAGAAGAATATACAACCCCAGTATATAGCCCAATATAGTAGTAGCGTGGAAGAATTAGATTTAGCAGTAGTAAGAATAGTGTCTGATCTAAATTGGAACACGATATCTGCCGCTGATTTAAAACTTGTGCCTGCGATATTGTCTGATTCTGATAATGTAATGCTTGGAGATGATATAAATATTCTTGGCTATCCTGGTGTAGGTGGTGAAACCATAACATTTACAGCAGGCCATGTATCAGGATTTATTGATGACGATGGGGATTCCGAGATAGATTGGATTAAAACTGACGCAGTTGTTAACCATGGAAACAGTGGTGGTACCGCAATTAATCAAAAAGGTGAAATGATTGGTGTTCCAACCTCGAAGATGATTGGGGAAGACAATGACATTATGTTTTACTTGAAACCTATAAATCAGGCGATAGATATTATAGAGGATGCATACGCAATGGGTGGTTCACCTAGTCTTCCAAAACCGCATGACCCAATAATTGATAATGATCCGCCTACCGACAAAGATACTATATCCATATATGGAAGAATTGTTGATTCATATACCCTAGAACCAATATACGGAGCCATGTTTGTAATACTGAAAGAAGGTATATCCGTAGATGATTTCATCAATAATCCTCTGGATAGTATGATTATATCCTTTGCAGAGACGGGTTCGTCAGGCCAATTTGTGTGTGATTATGTACCAAATGGGGCATCCTATGCTGTATTAGTAGTAGCTGAGGACTATTGGCCAATTGCAGAGGATTATGGAATTGAAATTGAGGCTGACTGGTATGATGATGTGGATATAGGGGATGTATACTTAGAACCTGAGTATTAAATCCATGTATTAGAAATTGTATTTTGCGACACAAACATTGCCTTGTGATTATTATTGATACAAGGCAATTACTCTTTGCACTTCCTGATTTAACCGTGAATACATGAGATGAGGGTGCAGAAGCAAATGTTGAGAGATAAAACAAACTGATAGACAAATTATTTATACTAATATATAATTAAATGGTTGCCAGATATATGGCAAAAAATAATAATAATTGAACAGAACAGGTATTTGTGCGTGAAGTGTTGGGGAATGGGAGTAGAGTCTCCAAACGAAGAGCCGAGAGGTTCGCGGTGCAAATACTGCATCCACTGTTACTTTACTCTTTTTTCTTTTGGTAACAGAACGGATAAAGAAAGGAGAGTAAATTGATAAAAGCAAGTCAAGCAGCACAAGCAAAGAAATCTTTGCCCTATTCACAAACTATTCGCAAGATTGTACAAACAGCCCTATTGATTTCTCTTGCCATAGTAGCGCGAAATCTAAGTATTATGGTTAATGTTATGGGAGCATCAGGAATGCGTGTGGGATTCTCACAGGTTTTTTCAAGGATGCCAGCATTTCTTTTTGGACCGGTTTTCGGAGGTATTGCCACAGGTATAGTGGATATACTTGGATATTTAATTCGCCCAGAAGGAGCATTTATCCCTTTGCTTACATTAACTCAAGTTTTAGATGGTGTCATTATCGGTCTAGTTTTTAAAGGCATAAAAAACATAGATATAAAAAAGCTTAGGAGCACAATGTGGATTTCATTCACTACTATTGGAGCCTTGGGCTTGATGAATATTGCAATATCAAGGTTTCTTTCTGAATCATCTATTGCAATAGGACTAAACTCTTTGGGCGCGAAGAAGGATTATTTATTAAGGGGGTTAGTTGCTATATCAGTAATTGCATTACTTTTACTAACCCTTAACCACATAATTAGAAAGAAGTTCCCTGAAGCTTCCATACATAAGTATTACCTAAAAATATTATTAGCATTTGGTATGGCAGGCATACCAATAACAATCTTAAACACTTACATTTTAATAAATTTTATTCCACAATTGAACAATATAGCATTTACTATTTTTCTTATTCCTAGGCTTATAGAAGAGATTCTTATGACAGTAATTCTAAGCTATATAATGTCGTTTCTTATGTCAGTATATGATAAGCTAATTAAAAAGCCCAATGCAGAATAGGTATGTGTTCATAAGTTATGTATTGCTTTAAATCATTACAGTCACGCCACTAAGTATATGCAAAAACCCGTGATTATAAAAGCAGATTAGAAACGTATTTTGGCTAAGGGTTTTTGTGATAAAGGTTAGTAGATAAAAAAGAAGCAGGCCCGGAATCGTATTCTGGGTCCACTTCTTATTATTACCTGTTCAATTAATGTAGTAGCTCTTAGAAAATTGAGAACTTTAAGAAGATAACCGCTAAGAGTGAAGCTACAAGAGATATAACTGTTATCTGTGTATTAATCGATGGGCCAGCGGTATCCTTGAAAGGATCGCCAACGGTATCGCCAACAACGGCAGCTTTATGAGCAACAGAGCCCTTTCCACCGTTATTTCCAGCCTCAACATATTTCTTTGCATTGTCCCAAGTTCCGCCTGCATTGGACATTAGAAGCGCAAGAAGAAGTCCTGATGCAATATTTCCTGTTAAGAAACCGCCGATTGCCTTAACTCCTCCAATAAGTCCAACTAAAATAGTCGAAATAATGGCCAGAAGACCTGCAGGAATAAGTTCTTTTAAAGCGCCTTCTGTAGCGATATCAATACATTTATCATATTCAGGGATAACACCCTCTTTTCCTTCTTTAAGACCAGGGATGGTATCAAACTGACGATGAATTTCACCAATCATTTTCTGAGCGTTCCTGTCAACGCCTAGCATTAGCATAGCAGAGAATAATGCAGGGATCGCAACACCTATTATGAGTCCAAAGAAAACTGTAGGATCCATTATGTCAAAGTTACTAATAAAGGTTTCACCGGCTGCAACAATATTAAGATCTACAGCTGCGGTATTAACTTCGCTCATAAAAGCTCCTAGTAGGGAAATAACAGTAAGTCCAGCAGCACTAATTGAGAAGCCTTTGGTTACTGCTTTAACAGTGTTTCCAGCTGAGTCAAGCTCGTCTGTGATAGCAACAACATCGTCACCTAAATTACCCATTTCTGCAAGTCCGCGTGCATTGTCAACAATAGGTCCATAAGCATCATTAGATACTATCATACCAACTATTGAGAGCATTCCGATTGCAGCCATGGAAATACCGAACATACCATATCCGGCACCAAGATAATAATCACAGATGTTATATGACAATAAAGCTGATACTGCAATACCTATTAATGCAGGTAAACAACTTTTTAAGCCATAAGAAAATCCTGATAGAATTGTGAAAGCAGGGCCTGATTCTGATGCCTTAGCAACTGCTCTTACAGGAGGCTTATCGTCATTAGTATAGTAATCAGTTGCAAGACCAATAACTGTACCAACTAGTAGGCCAATTGCTGAAGCACCCCAGATTGCCCATTCCAAATTAAATAGAACTGTAGCTAAAGCTGTGAGAGCTGCAAAAACAGCTGTTGTTACATAGGTAGAGCTATTAAGAGCTTTAGTTGGATCGCCTTTTTTACCAATACGTGCTGTTGCAACGCCAATAATAGAAGCCAAAAGGCCTATTGCTGCGTAAACAAAAACCGTAACGACATTTTTTTCACCTAAAGCAGTAGCCATTACTAATGCAGCTGCCATAGCAGCAACATTGGAATCAAATAGGTCTGCACCCATTCCGGCAACATCACCAACGTTATCGCCAACGTTATCAGCAATAACAGCAGGGTTTCTAGGATCATCTTCGTCGATTCCCATTTCAACCTTACCAACTAAGTCGGCGCTAATATCGGCGGTCTTTGTAAAGATACCACCACCAGCTTTAGCAAAGAGAGCTAATGAGCTAGCACCGAAACTGAAGCCAAGAAGATATGTGGGATCTCCGACAAGCATTAATACCAATGCTACGCCTAAAAGACTTGATCCGACAACGGCCATTCCCATAACAGCGCCACCACGGAAAGCAGTCATGAATGAAGGCTTAAGACCTTTTTTCGCAGCTTCAGAGGCTTTTACATTAGCCATTGTAGCTACATTCATTCCGATTTGACCGGCTAGAGCTGATAAAAATGTACCAAAGATATAGGATACGGTCATTTTAACGTTGTCTATCGCATTTCCTCCCCAAATTGGGTGTGGAAGGAAGACAAATATGAGTACGGCAACGACTACTGTAAAACGTGCTAAAAGAATGTATTCACGTCTTAAGAATGTCTTTGCTCCTTTGCTGATGTATCCTCCAATTTCAGCGATACGCTTATTGGAAGATGGTTGGGCCTTGACCCAAGTATATAACCATGCAGCAAAGCCAAAAGCGGCAACGGCAACAAGGATTGAAAAAACTTGGACCATTTGTGTTGTAAGCTCCATTTGGTATACCCCCTCGAAGCATATTGGAATTTATTATTTTCCTGTTTATTCTACTACATCAGCTTTTATTAATCAATCAAGGTTTTATTATTTTTGCATAGAAATATAGCTTGTTTTTTTAATATTTTATATATTATTAACAAACGCTGACAACATAAATGATATTATCCATACACTTGCTATTTATCCTTATTGTTTTTATTGTGTAAAACATAATATACTTATAATATGTAAAATCGTTTTTATTATTAAATGAATAGATTTTTTTTGGAAATATGAAAGGATAATGATATGCTTCATGAGTTTTCACGAACAGAGATCTTAATTGGAAAGGAAAGCCTTAATGAATTGAGGAAAAGTAAGGTAGCTATATTTGGAGTTGGTGGAGTGGGTTCCTATGTGGTGGAAGGATTAGTGCGTTCGGGTGTGGAGGATTTTGTTCTCGTAGATGATGACCTAATTTCATTGACCAACTTAAATAGGCAGATACATGCTACGAGAAATACTGTTGGAAAAGTTAAAGTCGATGTTATGAAAGATAGGATTCTTGAGATTAATCCAAACGCAAAGGTTGAAGCTATTCGGGCCTTTTATTTACCAGATAAGGCAGATGAACTTATAAAAGAAGACTACAATTATATAGTAGATGCAGTAGATACTGTAACGGCTAAAATAGATTTAGTTCTTCAAGCCCAAAAATATGGAATACCAATAATAAGCTCTATGGGAGCGGGAAATAAGCTTGATCCTACCAAGTTTCAGGTAGCCGACATATACAGTACAAGTATGGACCCTCTAGCTAAGGTCATGAGAAGGGAATTAAGACGACGAGGCGTTAAATCTCTTAAGGTTGTCTATTCTACAGAACAGCCTTTAAAGCCTGATGAGTTAGGCGAAAGTTCTATTAGCACTGACTCTAATAATAACGTGGGAAACATAAATAATATTGGATCTGATAGCACCGGGGAAGGCCCTATAAAGCAAATCAATAAGAGGCAGACGCCAGGAAGTATCTCGTTTGTACCATCTGTGGCAGGGCTAATTATTGCAGGTGAGGTCATTAAGGACATTATTGCAAGGTAAAAGAATCTTTTCGTATTAGCATATAGTTGAACCTTGTCCCCTTAAGGAACTAGGAAGACACTTTCATTGACAGGAATAATTGAAGAGTATATGTTTATGATAAAACCTATAGGAGAACTAATACCAGGAGGATGGCTAATGAAAATTTCTACAAAAGGAAGATATGGGCTTCGGGCTATGGTTGACTTAGCTATTTATGCCCGAAATGAACATGTGCCTTTAGGTGAAGTTGCAGAACGACAGAATATATCTATGAATTATCTTGAACAGGTTTTCTCTGGGCTCAGAAAAGCAGGCCTTGTCAAAAGTGTAAAAGGGGCACAGGGAGGATATATTCTATCCGAAAAGCCAGAAACTATAAAAGTGGGTACAGTATTGCGTACTTTGGAGGGAAGCCTTTCTGTTATTGATAACATTGAAATGTCGGATGCAGACAAAAAGAGCATACAATATTGTATTAAGCTTAGTGTTTGGGATAAGATTGACGAAAGCATAAGTAATGTGGTTGATTCAATTACTCTTGAGGATTTAGCAAACAATTATAAACGATTAAATGATTTAGATGCTATCATGTATTACATTTAGCTTTTAGTTCAATATTCCTAGGTTAAAAAAGTATAAAAAACATGGAGAGTTTATGGAAGAAAAAATAAGAAAAAAAGTAATGGTAGGAATGAGCGGTGGTGTAGATTCCAGTTCAGCAGCAGCCATTCTCCTAGATAGAGGATACGATGTATACGGCGCAACATTAAAGCTCTGGGATGGGAAGGATTCGTCAGATACATCAAACAGTATAATGACGAGAACATGCTGTTCATTAGAGGATGTTGAAGACGCAAGAGCAACAGCATTCAAGCTTGATATACCTTTCTATGTACTTAATATGAAGGAGCTTTTTAAGGAGAGGGTGGTCGATTATTTCGTTGACTCTTATCTTGCTGGGGACACTCCGAATCCCTGTATTGCCTGTAACCGACATATAAAATTTGATGCAATGCTACAAAAGGCCATCACTCTTGACATGGATTATATAGCTACAGGACATTATGCTAGGGTTGAATATGATGAGAAAAGCAATCGTTATTTACTCAAAAAAGCCCTTGATTTGTCTAAGGATCAGAGTTATGTCCTTTATATGCTAACTCAAGAGCAACTAAAAAGGCTCTTGCTACCCTTAGGCGATTATACTAAGACTCAAGTGAGGGCAATTGCAGAGGATAAGTATCTTGTTAACGCCAGAAAGCCAGATAGCCAGGATATTTGTTTTGTCCAAAGCGGTACCTATGCTGACTTTATAAAGGAATACAAAAACACGGATATCCCTGAGGGGAGCTATATAGATAAAGACGGTAATGTAATAGGAAAAAACAAGGGAATGATTAATTATACAATTGGTCAGAGAAAAGGGCTTGGCATGAGCTTCCCAGCGCCTAAGTATGTGATAGCAAAGGACAGCAAAAACAATACAGTGACGCTTGGTAGCAAGGAGGAGGGCCTAGTTAGTAGTCTTATTGCGCACGAAATGAATTATATTCTGTATGAAAAGCCCGATACCGAAAAGAATGTCATGGCAAGAACCCGATATTCCCAGAAAGAAGTACCAGCTAGGTTAATTGCTTTAGAGGATGATAAAGCAAAGATTATATTTGAGAAGGCTCTTTCCTTTGTGGCACCAGGCCAATCAGTTGTTCTTTACGAGAATGATTTAGTAGTCGGCGGAGGGAAAATTAGTGAAACCTGCGTGTAGACAAGGTCGAGCGAGTATGAATTAATCCGATTGGGACGATAATAATCAATACTTGACCGAGGAAGGAACCTATGACAATATCAAAGCATATTAAACATATAGGAATAATAAT
>CAYMAE010000006.1:20135-62707 GCA_964388375.1 uncultured Ruminiclostridium sp. | reverse complement strand
TTCTGTTCCTGTTCTTTACTTTTTATCATCTGCTCGACTGTTATCGGTTCTATTATACGAGGGGAGTTCTTCCCTGCCCGTTTCTTATCTTCTGCAGAACTTCCTTTGGTAGAATCAGAATTGCTTTGATCTGATTCGTCTTGCTTGCCTTGTTTGTTTACTACCTCTTTATTTCCTTCATTTTTTTCCTGATTTTCATTTTCACCGTTTTTCCCTTGGTATTGATCCCACCTTTTTGATTCTTCGGGTGACTCTGGTAACCTAAATTCCTCCTGCCCGTCATTAGCCTTTTTATATATAAACATGTCTTTAAAACCTTTTATCATAAAAGACACCATCCTTAATAAAATCATATAATGATTATCAGTATTCGCATTAATAAATGATTCTATCCAAATTAAGACATGATAAATATGAGATGCGAGATGTTAGGTGTGACATGTTTGGAGCACCTATCAAATTATTGAAGATCCATCCATTCTTCTATGAGGGATTCGTGCTTTTCTTCTAAATTGTGCTTTTCAGCAATCAGCTCTTCTAGACGTTCGTAATCAGAAGCATTTGCATTCATTTCGTCCTCTATTTCCGATAAACGATTTTCGGTAGTGTTAATGCTTAGCTCTAAGGAGTTAAGCCTTTTTTCTATAGCTTTAGGACTGGGCTTTCTTATACGACTATCATTATTTTTCTTTTTGGGCGAGGAATTGTTTTTGGCTAAGGCCATCTTTTTTTGTGTGTCATAGCGCTTCCAATTACGGTATTCTTCATAATTACCATCAAAGAAATATAGCTTTTTATTCTCCAATTCACAAACTGTGGATGCAAACTTTCTAATAAAATAACGGTCGTGGGATACAAAGAGAATGGTCCCTTCAAACTCCTCTAGGACCTCCTCAATCCATTCTCTTGATGGAATATCCAAATGGTTTGTAGGCTCGTCCAATATAAGAAAATTTACGCCCCTTTGCATTAGAAGGCAAAGCCTCAGTCGGCTTTTTTCACCACCCGATAGAGTTTCTACCTTTTTAAACACATCATCGCCCGTAAAAAGAAATCCTGCAAGGATATTGCGAGCAGTACCCTCATCAATGATTAGCTCCCTTCTAACAGTATCAAGAATTGTAAGTTCAGGCTCATCGAACTGTACTATTTGAGGAAGGTACGCGGGGATAATGCTTGGACCCATTTTAACTGTGCCACCATCAGCAATAAGCTCACCTAAAACTATTTTTAGCAATGTGGTTTTCCCCGTTCCATTGTTTCCTAGTAGCGCAACTCTATCACCTTTTTTAATTAGAAGGTTTATATTATCTAAAATAAGCCTTGATTCAAAGTTTTTTTCTATCCCTTTTATGGTTAGTACTTCTTCACCTGAAGGGAGGCCTGACTTAAATGACTGTGATAATGTACGCTCTTTCTTCGGTTTAGGAGTTGAGGCATTTTTAATTCTCTCAAGTCTCTTTTCCATGCCAAAAGCCCTTTTGTGCATTTTAGCACTGTCAGACCGTCCTGCCCAATCATGCATCCTTTTAACAGCTTCCTCTAATTGCTTTATTTTCTTTTGTTCCTGTTCAAAGT
Source organism: uncultured Ruminiclostridium sp. (assembly GCA_964388375.1). GTDB lineage: Bacteria > Bacillota > Clostridia > DSM-8532 > DSM-8532 > DTU059. The sequence continues at coordinate 61,129 of CAYMAE010000006.1, read as the reverse complement.
GGTGAAGCTGTTCTATTTTTCTTTGCTCTTTTAATATGGCATATCTACTGTAATTGCCTTCATAGCTAACAGATATCCCGTCTTCAATTTCTATTATTCTCTCTGTTATTTTATCTAGGAAATATCGATCATGGGATATAGCAACTACGGTTCCTTTAAATGAATTTAAGTAATCCTCAAGCCATTCCAACGAATTAATATCCAAATGATTAGTTGGCTCGTCCAATAAAAGAATATTCGCATCAGTGAGTATGATTCTAGCTAGATTAACTCTGGTTCTCTCTCCTCCACTTAATTCTGAAAACAAGCGGCTTTGCATCTGCTTATCAATTCCAATACCATTGCATACCATGTTAATAGAAGTCTCGGTAGTGTATCCACCACGGACTTCAAACTCCTGTAATGTGGTTCCATATTCCTTAACGAGGCGGGGATTATCATCTTTAGCCATTTGTTTTGATAGATTTTGCATTTTATCCCTAAGCTCATAAATCTTTTCGAACGCAGAATCTAAAACATCATAAACAGTGGTGCTGGACTCATATTCAGGGATTTGATCTAATACGCCTAGTCTACGACCTTTAGCAATAATTAGGTCACCCTTCTCGTAATTCTCTTGTCCAGAAAGAATCTTAAAAATGGTTGTTTTGCCTGCTCCATTCTTGCCTATAAGACCTACAACAGAATCCTCAAAAACCTCAAGGTTTACTCCCTTAAGGACATGTGTGGCTCCGTAATATTTATGTATATCTTTAAGAAGAATTTCGCTCATCTTAAAATCCTTTCATATAATTTATGTCTCAATATTTTTAGTGAAAAAAACTTCAGCGGCTTCCAATGAATCCCGCAAAGCGGTCTCAAAGGATTCATCATCAATACTCTTAAATATGTTTGATGTAGAATCGTTTTTGTTTTTTTCTAATTCCTTTAATAAGGATAGCCTATTATCAACCTCTAAAGCAATACCAAACCCCAAAGCCAGATTTATATCAGAAGTCCATTGAGGAAATTTATCAATATTATGTTCGGCATCTTCAAACAGCTCTTTTAAGGTATTTAATGCCCTTATACGGCTAGTACTGTAGACTGTTCTCTTTTCAATTCTAAGCGCATAGTTAAACAATAGAAAACCCACTGGAATCATTAAGTATCCTGACCAAATTGACGCTATAACAGGTAGAATACAACCTGCCGCAAAAAGAATCACACCCATAATTAAGCCGAGATTACGATAATACAGCTGTTCTGTAGTAAGCCAATTTTTTTGAGAAGATTCTTTTTTGATACTCTTATCCCATTTATTATACAATTTCTTTATTGTATCTAAATCATCGGAGGTTTTGTCAGTATCTTTTAATTTATCTAATTTCACAGAGGTTTTGTCCGTTTTCGTTAATTTATCTAATTCCAAAGAGGTTTTGTCTATACTATTTATTCTTGCAAGAGAAAAATACCCTTCTTCATTTATCAAAGAACCGATAAGATCCAAGAATTTGACTTCTGAGGCTTTCAAAAGGTCCGGGTTGAGACTCTCGGTGGCGCCAAAACATATACCATCACCCTTTACCAAAACCTCTACAAGGCCCTTAGAGGACAACCGAAATAGCTCTCCCATAATTCCCCTTACTCCCGTTTTGCCCTGAGTCAATAAACGCGCCTCTGCAGGACTTAAAGTGGGTATATCTTCTAAAGTAAAGGTCGACTCCTTCTCACCTATCTTTATAGCTTTATTGGTTCTGTAAATTGTAATTATGCCCAAAAAAGACGCAAGAAGAGAAGTTGCCATTGAAAATATCTGAAAATTCTGCTTTTGTCTTTCATTTAATGCCCTTCTTCCCTCTTCCTTAGCAGCATTTTCTCTTACCTTTAACAAATTGGATCTATCACTCTCTAAATATGCTTTTTCCTCTTCAAGTACGGTCTCTAAATAAGACTCGTCACTTACTTTTGTTGCAGCACCAACTAAATATTCTGGAAAAACGACTCTGGTTTCAACATATTCTCCTGGAACAGTATTAGGAATACTATAATAAATAATCCCACTATCTGATACCTCTTTTTCCCCTACTAATAGGCCATGGAGATACGATTTTACTCTTTTCGATTTTATTGCTCTAGGTAAATTTATTTTTATATTTAGATTTGATATATATCCTTCCCAGTACTTTTGTACATGGTTTCTGTTATATACCGCTATGTCATTAAATCTCTTAATAGCATTTTTAACGCTATATCTAACAAATATCTTGGCTTGCTGCTTTTTAAAAACACCATATACCTTCAGTCTAACTAAGTTGCTTTCTTGTATCTCGCTGTAGGTTCCATTAAAAACATTGGCGCCCCATTCTCCCTCAGTCAGCTTCTCAAATTCGATCCATTCATCTTTAGAATATGTGTAAACGCCTTCTATTTCGATTTGCTCATCATCTTGCTTATCTATAAGCAGGACTGCATTATTACTATTTCCAAGGAAACTAAAATCCACCTCTTCGGTTATGACAAGACTACCATCTCTCAAAACATTTACGTTGATATCATATTGAGAAATATAGTACGATTGCATGGGTTTAGCCAAGGCACCAACTGTTGTGATAAGAAAAATAACAAGGGAGATACCTACCAATAAAGCTCTTTTAATAATTTTGTTTTTCATAGTGACTCCCTCCATGCCAGTACTGCCCATTGCAGTTTGTTTCTAACCCTTCGATTTACTTGTAGATTCTATAGTATCTTTTCTCAACAAGAGTTCTTTCAATTTATTAATAAATAATTTATAGTCAGCAAACAAAAGCACCGGTGCAATAATTGCAGCTCTATATCGATAATACGTATCCGGTACCTCCTCACTTATTAAGGCATTAATTAGGCCGTATGCAACTATAAATATTAAAATTCCTATAGAATAAGGATCCTGCTTTATTAGAGCATACATGACTCCAAACACTGCTGCTATCAGGCATAAGTACCAAAGAATCATTTCGAGTTTTACAATAATAATTACAGAAGGATTCGCTGCAATATCTGTTATTAGAGGAACATCATCAAGGTGGGGTTTAGTCAAGAATCCATTAATTGAATCTGGTATATCCTTTTCAAGGATAGTCTTAAAAATAGAATCAAATTCACCGTCTAAATTATCATCCCCGATTTTTGTTTCATCTATTGGCAAGGCATGATAATCACTCAGATTTGACCTTACAGTAGTAAAAGTCACAATAATACATGTAATTATAACAGCGGATAAAAACAATAATGGAAGTCTTTGTTTGGTTTTAAAATAACAAAATATAAGGCATATAACCAGCCCAATACCAAGTGTAAAAACCATATAGATTCTTAGAAGCGTACATAACCATATTAGAAGGCATACTGCTACAATAGCCAAAATATTTCTAGTCATCGGTCGTTTTTTCTCTTTAAGCACTTTTAAGGTAATATACCAAATAAGAATAATGATAAAAAATATCATAGACTCCTTACGAGTATCAGCAGTCCATACTATCATGCTAGGAATAAATAAATAAACCAAGCCAATTAAGGTAGATCTTTTGTGGCTATAATTCATGCCAGAAGCAATATTCATAAGCAAAAAGCCTGAGAAAATTGAAATAAAGGCATTTATAAATGATGCTGCATATCTGCTTACTCCAAAGATAGCATATTGAATTCCAATTAAGACCGTATACCAAGTATACTCATATTCAACATTCCATAATGAGACTCCTGATTTAAGCTGCAGCGCTATATCCTTTGCAATCTGATGATAAATCAGCCCATCAGTGCCTGAATACTCGGTTCCATTTGAATATGCAATAAACACAAAAACAAAACGCAAAACAAGAGCGAGCTCTGCCAGAATTATTATTGAGTATTTCTTAGGTTTATCTTTTAATACAAGAATGCCTACTATAGCTGTTAAGCCCATAATAACCAGCATCCAAATTATATTTTCTAACATAAATGTTAAACTTACCTTCTAATTTTTATTTTTGATGCAAAATCATTGAAAGTATTCTGTAATGATTTAACGCGACTTAAAAACATACGGTTTTCAAGTCGCAAGCTATTGCTGTCCTCAAATAATGCAGATCAAAAATTTAGTGGTGAAAAAGTCTCAAGCCAGTTAAGCACATTGCCATACCGTAAGTATTGCAAGCATCTATGACTTCTTGGTCTCTGATTGAACCTCCTGGCTGAGCAACATATTTCACACTGCTTACAGCAGCTCTATCAATACTATCCCTAAAAGGGAAGAATGCATCAGAAGAAAAGGAGACATCTCCAAAATTCTGTATCCATTGTGCTTTTTCAAGAGCTGTAAGTTTTTCAGGAACTACCTCAAAAAGGGTTTCCCATTCTTTTAGCTCAGCATCTGTTATATCATCTCGTAAGTATAAGTCAATAGCATTATCCTTAGCAGGATTTTTTAATCCTTCTTTAAATTGCATAGAAAGAACTCTTGGATGCTGGCGTAGCATCCAGTTATCAGCCTTTTCTGCTGCCAGTCTTGTGCAATGAACCCTAGATTGCTGGCCTGCTCCACACCCTATCACCTGACCATCATAGGCGAAGCAAACAGAGTTTGATTGAGTATATTTTAATGTAATTGTAGCTATTAAAAGATCTCTTGTTGCTTCTGGTGTAATGGTCTTATAGTCAGATACTATATCGTTAAAGCTATCCTTGGTAATAATAGCATTGTTTCTCATCTGCTCAATTGTTATACCAAAAATATCACGGCTTTCAATATCATCAGGAGAATAATCCTTATCCATCTTCATTATGACATATGTACCCCGTTTTTTACTTTTTAGAATTTCTAGTGCTTCATCATCATAATCTGGAGCGATTATTCCATCTGAAACCTCGGTTTTTAGAATATTTGCTGTATCAATATCAATTTTGTGACTTATTGCAACAAAATCACCAAAAGAGGATAATCTATCTGCCCCTCTTGCTCTAGCATATGCAGCAGCTATAGGCGAGATATTCTCATTTTCTATTCGATATGCCTTGCGAAGGGTATCATTTAGTGGAATTCCAACGGCAGCACCTGCAGGACTTACATGTTTAAAGGATGCGGCTGCAGGAAGCCCGGTTGCTTCGCTCAATTCCTTAACAAGTTGCCAGCTATTTAATGCATCGGCAAAATTAATATAGCTAGGACTTCCATTAATTAATGTAATTGGGAGTTCACCATTTTTATTATATAATCTTGCTGGTTTTTGATGTGGATTACAGCCGTATTTTATTTTTAATTCGTGCATCGTTCATTTCCTCCTATTTGGTTATGACGTTATTTTACATGTCTATTCTTAATTATAATTTCTGTTTTGCCCGTGGCTATCTCAATTGATTTAGCTAATAGTGAAACCCTATTGTCTGAATTCAATATGGGCCAGTAAAACTCAATATTCTCTTCAATAGTGTTTAATATAGGCATAATATAGGGTTCACCTGAAAATGAAGGCAAAACTTCACCGTCTTTCTCATAGGTGTGGATGCAATGGCCAATTGCTGGAATAGCCTTCTCATAATTAAAAAAATTACGGATGCAGGTTTCAGGATCTCCGTCCTGGGTTTTACTTATTGAAAGGCTATAGGCATTTTGTCCGCCCATTTCCATCAAGCCTGTAATCCTAGGCGTATAATTCGGCCCATCAGGCTCGAAAGTACGAGACATTAGTGCTGCTTCAAAACTTTTATCCTCTTTAAGCGCATCATATACAGTATCAGTCTGGTCACCATTAGAAATTATATGATAATTACCAATTACTTTTAATGGATAGTAGATAATTAATGAAGGATCTTTAAGTTTACTATCATCAAATGCTTTTGTCCTTACAAAACCATCGTCTTCAATAAATATCCTATTTCTGCTATTTTCACTGCGTCCCATAATCCAATATATTTGGATAAGTTTATCTCCATCATTATTTAAACCTAATACAATTCCCCTTCCGGGATAGGAGTTTTTCTTAAGCTTTTCTGAATTTTCCCGGGCAATATTCTCAAACAACAAAATAATCCCCTTTCGACAAGTTATGATAATAATAATTTTATAATAATATGATATAGGTCAACAAGAGTAAAAATCAACTAATAAAATTATTTATATAGCATGCCTTTCATGATTTTTTCTGCGGTTTCTTTATCCTTTGCAGTCTCAAGTATTTTGTATGCGAATGGTAGGGCTGTGGCTGGACCTCTAGATGTAATAAAATTTTTGTCAACGACCACAGGTTCATCTAAGATTATTGCGCCAACTAAATCCTCTTCACAGCCAGGGTAGCAGGTTGCTTTCACGCCCTTATAGAATCCTAGTCTTCCTGGGATAGTAGGACCTGCACATATGGCCGCTAACAGTCCATTTTGTTCTTGATGTTTAATTAGAATGTCTTCTAATTCCTGTGACTTTGAAAGCCCTTGTACCCCTTTATTTCCTCCCGGAAGTACTATTATGTCCGTAGGCAAAACCTCAATATCAGAAATAGGCTTTTCAACTGCTATTGGTATTTCATGAGCACTTACTACAAATTTATCAGATTTTATTGATACCATTACAGTTTCTACCCCGCCTCGTCTTAGTACATCCACAACACTTAGCGCTTCAATATCTTCAAATCCATCAGCAAACATTATATAAACCTTCATTTTTAATACTCCTTCTTTGCTATTATAACTATTATAGCCCATAAGACGACATCTTAAAAGTCTGCTATAATAAGAGCAAATAAACATATAATATATTAGGGGTGGAATTTATGGAATCAAAGAATTTTAAATGCAAGTTTACTGAAATGACTACTGAAACTAATTTCAAAGACCCTCAGTATTCAATAAACTATAATACTGGAAAAAGCATTGAAAGTACAGTTGCCAGTTACAATATAATATCTGCATTAATGGAAGATAAGGATATTGTAATGGAAATTAATACTTCTCTATTTATAACTGGCCGAAATAAATCAAAAACAATAGCCGAAAACTTCCTTAGTGAAATTCAAAAGCTTGATCTTATTTACAATTTTAGAAATATTAAATGTTCAAATAGAAAAGGGTTTCTAAATCTTAATTTTGGTAAAAACAAAGAAGAAGAAGAACAGGAAATACTAGTATATGTTCCCAATGAGATATGGAAAAACAATAAATTATATACGATATTGCCCCATTCTGGAATTAGGTATTATATAGTTGATGGGAACACTGATTCAGAGGAAGATGCTAAAACTATCCTAGATGACATGTATAAACTTAATGACGAAGGAAAAAATGATTATTATAGTATGATAATTTTTGACATAGTAGCCTGCACTCAAATGGGTATTATGACTAAAAAAATCACTGCTAGTAAAATTAAAAATATGCTAGGTATTTACGCATAAACCTTTATTTGTCCGCTTGTACCAAAGGATTAAAATCAAAGAAGTAACTTTATATCAAAATATTGTAAACAACTACTTCAATTTTTTAAATTATTCGTGTATAATTGTGTTGTAGGCACTTTGTTTAGTATTACTGTTATTTTATAGGTTAGTCCGTGCTAAGGAGATGAATTGTATGTTACCTATATCTAGACGAAAGTATTTTGCGATTACTATTAAGCTTGCAATTCTTGTACTTTTCATAATGGCCGGAAGCTTCATGTTGTATAAGGGGAACTTTATTATCCGTGGGGTGGTATTGTTTCTTGCTTTATCATTTCTAGTCTTTAGAATATGGAGACACAAGCATCGCGATAAATCTAAATATAATGAAGTGGGATATTGGAGTGGCCTTGATGACTTTGAGCTTGGTATAGATTTACATTGCTTCGATGATTTAGATTTAGATGAAGATGAAGATGAAGATGAAGATGAAGATGAAGATTTCAATCTGTTATTAATGGATTATTTTAAAAGAAGACATTATAGATAATTTCTTTACATAGTAACAAAAAAGAGAGCCACATTGGCTCTCTTTTTTGTATCTTAAAATTAATATTAATTAATTTCAACAGTTGCTCCAACCTCTTTGAATTTCTCAGCAATAGCATTTGCTTCATCCTTAGAAACGCCTTCCTTGATTGTGCTAGGAAGTTTCTCTGTTGCTTCTTTTGCTTCCTTAAGACCAAGGGATGTAAGTTCACGAACAACCTTAATAACCTTAATCTTTGCAGTACCGATATCTTTAAGAATAACTGAGAATTCAGTCTGCTCTTCAGCTACAACAGCTCCACCAGCTGCTGGGCCAGCTGCAACAGCAACAGGTGCTGCTGATACGCCAAATTCTTCTTCAATAGCCTTTACAAGATCTCTTAGTTCAAGAATTGTTAAAGTTTTGATTTCATCAATAAACTTTGTAATTTTTTCACTCATATTAATATCCTCCATTACGTTAAATTATTTTAATTTCGTTCTAGTATAGTTATTTGATAATTATGCTCCAGCTTCGGGTTCTCCTTCAGCTTGAGTTTCAGGTTTTGCTTCTTCTTTTACTTCTGGCTCTGCATCAGCTTTTGCTTCTACTTGAGGTTCTTCAGCTTCCTCTGCGGATGCCTGCTCATTCTTATCAGCAATAGCATTGATAGCTGCAGCGATTCCATAAAGAGAGCTTTGTAAGCTTCCCATTAATCTTCCAAGTAGCTCTTCCTTTGATGGTGTTTCAGCAAGGTCCATTACTCCATCAACATCAATGATTTTCCCTTCAACCATACCACCCTTTATTTCAAGGTTGTTGAATTCTTTTGCAAATTTTGCAATAACCTTTGATGGTTCAACAGCGTCAGTTGAGCTAATTGCGATTGCGGTAGGACCTGTAAGATATTCCGCTAGGCCTTCAAGGTCTGATTCCTTTGTAGCAAAGTTAATAATTGAGTTTTTAATAACCTTATATTCAACATTTGCTTCACGCAATGCTTTACGCAATTTGGTATCCTGGTCAACGGTTAGACCTCTATAGTCTGTAAGGACAATAGACTGCGCCTCTTTCAATTTCTGGGCCAGTTCATCAACCTGTGCCTTCTTTTGATTAAGCGTTTTTATATTTGGCATTTAGTGCACCTCCTCTTAAAAAATAAACCCTTTCATAATCCGACTATAGACTATGAAAGGGTATTACCTTCCAAAGATTACCTCGGTAGGATGATCTACATTATATTCACATCAGTGAATTCCTACTGTCTACAGTCAAATATGAAATTATTACAAAATGTATTCTACAGTACCTTGTAAAATTAGTCAAGAACCTTTTGTTGATTAATTTTTATACCAGGTCCCATAGTAGATGTTATAGTAACACTCTTTAGATATTGGCCTTTTGATGCAGCAGGTTTTGCCTTAACAACAGCATCCATAAGTGTATGGAAATTTTCATGTAACTTTTCAGTTCCAAATGAAACCTTACCAATTGGACAGTGAATTATGTTTGACTTATCCAAACGATACTCAATTTTACCTGCCTTAATATCGGTAATAGCCTTTGAAATATCCATAGTTACTGTTCCGGCCTTAGGGTTTGGCATAAGACCTTTAGGTCCTAAAACACGGCCTAGACGTCCAACAACACCCATCATATCAGGAGTTGCTACAACAACATCAAATTCAAACCAATTCTCTTTTTGAATCTTAGTAACAAGATCCTCAGCGCCTACATAATCAGCGCCGTTTTGCTCTGCCTCAGTGGCTTTATCACCCTTAGCAAAAACAAGAACACGTATAGTTTTACCTGTACCATGTGGTAAAACAACCGCACCTCTCACCTGTTGATCTGCGTGACGAGAGTCAATGCCTAACTTGATGTGAGCTTCAACAGTCTCATCAAATCTAGCTGGTGCTGTTTTCTGTACTAAATCTATAGCCTCACCTGGATCATACAACGTTAATCTATCAACAAGTTTTAGGCTTTCAAGATATTTTTTGCCTCTCTTCATTTCTTCTCACTCCTTTGTGGTAAAACATTAGCGGGAAATTTCCCTCCCACATTGTGTAGTTTATTCAACTACTTTAGCTATTCTTCATGTAGTTTGTTTTATTCAACTACTACGCCCATACTTCTGGCTGTACCTGCAACCATGCTCATAGCTGTATCAATGTTTGCTGCATTAAGGTCAACCATTTTCATTTCGGCTATCTTTTTAACATCTTCTTTGGTAATCCTTGCTACTTTATCCTTTTGAGGCTCAGCAGATCCTTTGTTAATCTTACAGGCCTTCTTAATAAGAATAGCAGCAGGTGGGGTTTTTGTTATAAAACTAAATGAACGATCTGCATAGACCGTAATAACTACCGGAATAACCAACCCAGCATCCTTTGCGGTTCTTTCATTGAACTCTTTACAGAATCCCATGATATTAACGCCATGCTGGCCAAGGGCTGGTCCAACCGGTGGCGCAGGTGTTGCTTTTCCTGCATCGAGCTGTAATTTTATTAAGCCCATAACTTTCTTTGCCATTATATCCACCTCCCAGTTTTCTGTCCCGAATATAGTCGGGAATCTATCCATTAGCCGGTAAAATATAGCCCGGCATAAAGAATCAAATTAAATCAAAGCTTTATTATCTGAGCAAAATCTAACTCAACAGGTGTTTCTCTTCCAAACATAGAAACAACAAGTTTAACCTTTTTCTTGTCCACACTAATTTCTTCGACCGTACCTATAAAGCTTTCTAATGGCCCATCAATAACACGGACACTATCTCCAACCTCATAATCTACTACAGTCTCAAATTGCTCAACGCCCATCATATGAACTTCTTCATCTGATAAAGGCACAGGCTTGGATCCAGGGCCTACAAATCCAGTTACACCTCTGGTGTTTCTGACTATATACCATGAATCATCTGTCATTATCATCTTGATCAATACATAGCCCGGAAAAACCTTTTTAAGCGTAGCTTTCTTTTTTCCATCCTTAATCTCGATTTGTTCCTCCATAGGAACAGCGATGTCAAGAATGTAGTCCTGCATCTTTCTGTTTTCAACAATTTTCTCTATGTTCGCCTTTACCTTATTCTCGTAACCTGAATAAGTGTGAACGACATACCATTTTGCTTCTTCAGCCATACATACAAAGCGGTAGCTTTCGCTCCGCCCTCCTTTTAGTCTTTATTGCCCGAAAACAGTACTAAAAATAAGACTTAATAATGCGTCTGCACCCCATATTACAATTCCTATAGCTAAACATGCCATAAAAACTATAATAGTGTTATTTATCAGTTGCTTTCTTGTCGGCCAAATAACTTTTTTTATTTCTATGCGGATATCTTTAAAAAATTTCCCCGCACGCTGACCAAATTTTAACTTCTGATCACTCATTGAAAAAACTCCCCATTATTTATTTCGAAGCAATAAGTTTTAACCACTTATTACACATACACATCACTCTTACTTTGTTTCCTTGTGAGCAGTGTGTTTGCGACAAAATCTGCAGTACTTGTTCATTTCAAGTCTGTCAGGGTTGTTTTTCTTATTCTTCTTATTGTCATAATTTCTTTGCTTACACTCACTGCAAGCTAATGTAATTCTGGTTCTCATTTTGAACACTCCTATGCTTATCTACATATTTTACGCATAAAAAAAACGCCTTCAAAGCAATAAAAATATTATCACACACCATGTTTAAAGTCAAGTATTATTGAAAAAAATAGGTTAAATAGTGCGGAATATTTTATGCCTTTTTTATAACTTTACGGTCTTTCTCTTTCCATAGATGCCATAATGGTGCTGCAACAAATATACTGGAATAAGCTCCTGTGACTACACCTATGAACAGTGAAAAGCTAAAATCAATTAATGATCCAATATTATTAGCTGCCGAGAAAACAAGCAATACTACAACAGCAATCAATGTAGTTACCATAGTGTTAATTGACCTGGAAAGTGACTGGTGTATACTCACATTTATGATGCTTCCCAAATCAGACTTAGGCATGAGTCTAGTATTCTCGCGAATCCTATCATAGATTATTACAGTATCATTTACTGAATACCCTATTACAGTAAGTATTGTTGAAACAAAAATATCATTTAAAGGAATCCCAAATATTATGTAAATTCCAAACATTACGCCAATGTCATGAAGTAGAGCGAAAATCCCACATGCTGCTGCAGAAAAACCACCTATTGTGCGGAATCTCCATGAAACATAAAGTAATATAAGTACCATTGATATAAGAACTGCAAAAATGGATTTTCTAAGCGTTTCATACCCAACTGTTGGCGTGATACTGCTATTCTCGTTCAATGGACTATTTAAAATTACATTTAAATTTTCTGACAGTACTTGCTTTACGGCGTCCTCTTCTTGAGGCGTAAGTGGTTCATTACCTGCAACATCAATTCTCAGCATATAAACAGTTTCATCGCTATTTCCATCACTGCTATAAGTTTCCATAACGCTGGCTACAGCTACTTCGCCTATGGCATCCTCAACTAAATTTTCAGCTTTGTTAGGGTCTACTTCACCTGCGGTTTCTATCATAATTCTAGTACCGCCTTTAAAGCTTATATCTAGATTAACACCCTTAACAATAAGCATAATAGCGAAGAAAACAAAAAGAGCAATACTAAAGCAAAAGGCATATTTTCTATTTTTAATAAAATCATATTGTCTCAATGCTCTTTCCTCCATTCTGTTTTTTATTCATTCCAAATAACAATTTATTCTTTGCAAATTTAAAGTTAGAAAACCCTCGTAGCATTGTCTTTGATGCAGTAACACTGAAGATAAAGCTATATAATGTTCCAAAGAATAGAGTAATGCCGAAACCTTTTACTGGACCCGACCCTAAGAGATATAACACAACAGCTATTATAATAGTTGTTATATTAGAGTCTAATATAGCAACAAAGGCTCTTTTAAATCCAGAATCAATCGAGGCTCTGAGAGATTTTCCGACATTGAGCTCTTCTTTAATTCTCTCAAAAATCACTACATTTCCGTCTATGCTCATTCCTATAGATAGGATAATTCCTCCTATACCAGGCAAAGTCACAGAAATATTAAAGTTGGACAAAGTCAGTATTTGAAGGGCGATTAGACCCGACAAGGCTATAATAGAGACAATACCCGGAATACGATAGTATGAAATCATGAACAGAGCCACAAGAATAAATCCCACAATTCCTGCTTTTACTGCCACTTCCAAGGCCCCCATCCCAAGTTGAGCACTGATAGAATCTACCTTAATAGCCTCAAGTTTAGTAGGCAATGCACCAAATCGAATTTTGTCTGCCAAGGACTTTGCTGATTCGTATGTAAAATTACCTGATATGGTCGACTCGCTTGAAGTTATTTGGGAGTCAACCCTAGGAGCAGATATGCATCTATCATCGATAAAAATAGCCAATGGTCTGTCTAAATTCTCGGCAGTAGCCTTAGAAAAAGCTTCAACCCCAGAAGGTTTTAGTTCTAACAGAACTATAATTTGGCCTCTTTGATCCTGCTGTACTGAGGCGGTATTTACATCTTCACCTGATAATACAATCCTGCCTGTAGGCACAAGGTCTTTTGGGAGTGTGTACAAATCTTCATCGTTTACTTCCTGAAACGTCAAAGCTCCTGTGCTGCCAAGATCCTTAAGAGTTTCTCTTGGGTTAAACTCAGTCTCATTGGTTCCCCATGGGATGTCTATTATCAAACGATTATTGGTGGCATCAACATTAACACTTTTGTCGAAAATGCCTTGTGCATCAAGTCTATCTTCAATAATAGTTTTTGAGGTTTCAAGATCCGCTTTAATATCTCTGCCCTCTGAACCATTAGGATAGACCGGCTCTAGTATGGCACTTATCCCACCTCTAATATCAATGCCCGTACGTATTTCATTAACACCCTTAATGATTCTCACTTTTTCAGACCCAAGGCCTGTAAATGCTAGCACACATAATGATGCTATGATAAAGAATACCATAAAGAGTTTGAACTTCCTCTTATCATTCATTTGGAGCTCTCCTTCTCTTTCTTTGTTTCTACTCTTTTAGTATTTTAAGCTTGTTTCTCTATTGAGTCAACAAGAGTAAAACATTTTTTTGAATTATTTCATTATTATATCTCCTGCGATTTGATCCACAAAGCACATTCAACACGCTTTTTTTCAAGCTCACATCCTATATCATAGGGAACTGTAATATCACTGTTGAACTGCCATGCATTAGCCGCACAGCCGCCACTACAATAGAACTTAGCCCAGCATGCATTGCATTCAGGCTTAGTATATACATTAGTATCTTGAAATTGCTTTCTTATGGGATTGTCATTAATTCCATCAAAAACATTTCCCAAAGAAAACTCTTCATGACCTACAAACTGATGGCAAGGATATAGTTCTCCTTCAGGGGTCACAGCCAAATATTCTGTGCCCGAGCCACACCCACGCATACGCTTCGCGATACATGGACCGCCCTCTAAATCAATCATGAAGTGAAAGAAATTAAACCATTTCCCGTTCTTTCTACGGTCTACATATTCGTATGCCAACTTCTCGTATTCTTTGTAGACTTCTTGCAAATCCTCTTTTCGAATATCAAGTCCCGAATCTTTTGCCGCCACCACAGGCTCAATAGAGATTTGCTCAAAACCTAGATCTGCTAAATGCATAACATCCTTACCAAAGTCCAGATTTTTTCGAGTAAAGGTTCCACGAATATAGTATTGATCCTCTCCTCTTTCTTCCACCATTTTTTGAGCTCTCGGAAGAATCCTGTCATAGCTACCACTGCCATCAACACGCTTTCTTACAGCATCGTTAACTTCTTTTCGTCCATCAAGACTTAAAACAACATTATGCATATTTTTATTAATGTAATCTCTTTTCTCTTCATCTAATAGCATTACATTAGTAGTCATGGTAAAACGGAAATTCTTATTTGTCTGTTTTTCACGTGTTCGGGCATACTCAACGATTCCCTTAACAACCTCAAAATTCATTAAGGGCTCCCCACCAAAAAAGTCTACCTCTAAATTTTTTCTATTTCCGGAATTATCTAATAAAAAATCTATAGCTTTTTTGCCTACTTCAAGGCTCATTAAGGAACGATGCCCCATATACTCGCCTGTACCAGCAAAGCAATAGCTGCATCTTAAATTACAGTCATGTGCTATATGTAAGCATAAAGCTTTAACAACTGTTTGCTTAGTCCATTTAGGTATATATTCTGCATAAGGATCTTCTGTAAATAGCAAATCATTCTTTTTTAAGTACTCAATGTCCTCTATTGCCTCATTAATATTATCCCTATTATATTGTGTCAATTTTTCAAGCTTGTCCTCGTCAAGAATACCCTCTTGGGTATAGCAGCTTAAAACCTCATAAGCAATAGGGTCCAACTCGTGCACAGCACCACTCATAACATCCAATACAATATTCTTGCCATGCATTTCAAAAGCGTGAATCATATAATCCCTCCATATTCCGACGAAAACACGGACTTTCACCGTCAAGTTAAGTGCATACACATAAGAAGAAGGGCTCTCAAAGCCCTTCTTCAATAAGGTTCTTTTCTAAATGCTAAATTAAGACACCAAAACGGTGGTCTCCTGTACTATTACTTTCTTTCACACTTTTGATTTGCAACTGTGCAGGAAGTTTTGCATGCTGACTGGCAAGATGTTTGACATTCACCACATCCAGCTTTATTAACATCCTTATTTAAGGTTGACTTGTTAATTGTTTTAATATGCTTCATTATAGACTCCTCCATATCTTTTCAAGTATAATATTATAATGTATGGGTTGATTATATCATAATGTTTTATTTATGAATAGTATTTTGAAAGTTTAAGAATTTACTTTTACATTGATTATTAATTTAATAAAGTGTAGCCATGGATACCGATTTATTCTTCTATTCCTTGTACAATAAGAAATGTAGAGAGTACAAAAAATTATATGAGGTGATATAAATGAAAAGAAATATAGTAGTAATTGATGAAGAAAAGTGTAATGGCTGCGGACTTTGTATTAATGCTTGCCATGAAGGAGCATTACAATTAATTGATGGTAAAGCAAAACTTATTTCAGAATCTTATTGTGATGGTTTGGGAGACTGCCTTCCCGAATGCCCTACTGGTGCAATTACAATTGAAGAACATATAGTCGAAGCATATGATGAAGAAGCCGTTAAAGCCAATATGGAAAGGGCAAAGCAACAAAAATCCGAGGAAGAAGCTGAAAATATTGAGCCTTTAGCATGTGGATGCCCCGGCAATCGCGCTAGATCAATTGAACGAAAGCCCACTTCGCCTAGAGCCGCTACTCAGATGTCTTCTGTAGTCTATGAAAAACCCGAGTCACAGCTTGGACAATGGCCCTGCCAAATAAAGTTGGTTTCTCCTCAAGCACCATATTTTCAAAATGCTAATTTGCTTGTGGCAGCCGATTGTACCGCCTATGCTTATGCTAATATCCATCAAGACTTTATGCGTAATAAAGTCACCATAATTGGATGCCCTAAACTTGATGAAGGTGATTATTCAGAAAAACTAGCTGCAATACTAAGCTATAACAATATAAAAAGTGTTACTGTATTGAGAATGGATGTACCTTGCTGTGGAGGTATCACAAACGCAGTTAAAAACGCTCTAATAAAAAGTGGAAAAATGATACCCTGGAGAGTAGTTACCGTATCGACTGATGGCCAAATCATAGATGATTAATAAACCTTAGATTTTAAACACTCTATTGATATTAGGGCTTTTATAATTCGAATCATTATGTAAAACAATATTTTTGATATGTACAAGAAGAGACATGGCATGCCATGTCTCTTCTTTATTATCATTATGTTTTTTTACTCAAACTGACAGTCCCTTAAGTCCCACGGAAAAGGAATATACTTAATCACATATAATCCTTTGCAAGGTTAGTAAATGCCTCTAGACTGCGTTTTATCATTTCTATGTCAACACAGTAAGCTATTCTCACATATCCTGGGGCTCGGAAGCCAGAGCCTGGCACAATTAATAGGTTATATTTAGCCGCAGCTGCACAGAATGCTACATCATCCTCAATAGGTGCTTTTACAAATAAATAGAAAGCTCCATCAGGCTTAATGCACCTAAAGCCAATCTTAGTTAGATGATTATAAAGCAAGTCACGCTTTTTCTTATAGTTTTCAGTATCAACCGCAACCTCGAGATTATCAGCTATGACCTTCTGGAATAGAGAAGGAGCATTAACAAATCCTAAGGTTCTATTTAGGGTAACCATAGCTGTAATCAGCGTTGCGACCTCTGGAATATTGCTACTTGCCGCAATATAGCCTATTCTTTCTCCTGGAAGAGCTAATGATTTACTAAAAGAGTTTATTGAAATGCTCTTTTTAAATATTGACAGAGTATTCGTAACCTCTGCTCCATCATAAACTAGGCTAATATATGGCTCATCAGAAATAACAAAAATGTTTATTCCAAGTTCTGCTTCTTTTCTTTCTATAGCTTGATTTAGACTTTCAAGGGATTCTCTAGAGTATATAACCCCGGTTGGGTTATTGGGAGAATTTATGATTATAGCCTTGGTCTTATCTGTGATGGCATCCTCAACTGCCTTAACATCAATCCGAAAACTGTCTTTTATTGTATTCACAATAACGGTCTTACCGCTTGCATGGTCAATATAAGTTCCATACTCAACAAAGAAAGGGGCTAATAGTATAACTTCCTCTCCCGGATTCAGAATAGCTTTTAAAGTTACATTTAGGCCTGCCGCCGCTCCGCATACCATAATGATATTATTCTCATCCATTGGAACACCGCTGTATTTTTGGACATATGCTGCAACTTTTTGTCTCACGTCAACAAATCCTGCATTGCTCATGTACTTATGCAATCCTTGCTCTTGACTATTAACATATTTTTTAAGAGACTCAAGAACTTCAACTGGCGGTTCTACCTCGGGGTTTCCAAGGCTAAAATCATAGACCTTATCGTCCCCGTAGATTTTCCTTAATCGAGCTCCTTCTTCGAACATAGCCCTAATCATTGATGACTTCCCGAGGCTCTCTACAAGTTTGTCATTAAACATATCCGTCCTCCTATCGAAAAGCTATTACAGCTTCTGTCTATTGCTTTATCCAAGCTATTGCTAAGAATTGTATTAGGCATTTTCTACATAATTATAGCCCGATTCAAAGGCCTTGATATTCATCTCAACAAACTTTGGTTTTACAGTCTTCTTTATAGCATCTAGCCAAACTTCCTTAGCAATCTCAGTATGCTTAGCTAATACACCAATCATCACAACATTCACGGCTTTATTACTACCACATTTTTTAGCCATATCTAAAGCAGGCATATCAACAACATTAGGATAATTAGACTTTATCTTCTCGATGATTTCCTCCGGATATTTCGCCTTTGCCATGACGACAGGCATTGGGGCAATCTTTTGGGTATTGATAATTATTGTTGCATCCTTTTTTGCATAATCAATCCACCTTAACGCCTCAAGCTGTTCGAAGCATAAAACAATATCTGCCTCATTCTTCTCAATAACAGGGGAATATACGGTTTTTGCCATCTTAACATAGGTAACAACATTGCCGCCACGCTGGGACATGCCATGAACCTCAGAAACCTTTACATCATTGCCTGTGTTTATTGCTACATCACCAAGAATACGACTAGCAAGCAATGTTCCCTGACCGCCTACTCCAACAATAAGAATATTTTTATCAGTCATTTTGGCCACCTGCTTTCTCTATAGCATCAAACCTGCATACTCTAGGACAAAGGCCACACCCTACACATTGTGTTGGATTAATCTCAATATGATCTCCCTTATCTACTATTGCAGGACATCCTAACTTCATGCACATGCGACATTTTGTGCACTTATCCTGGTTAATTTGAAGAATTGGGCCAAACTTAACGTTCTTTAAAAGGGCACATGGCCTTTGAGCTATTATTACAGACAGCTCATCTTGCGCAACCTCTTCTTTTACAATTTGCTCAAATTCCTTTAAATTAAAGGGATCACAAACTTTAACCCTCTCCACCCCAATAGCTTTGCAAAGTTTGATTAAATTAACCTGCTTTGTAGGTTCACCTTTTATGGTAAAGCCAGTGGTCGGATTATCCTGATGGCCGGTCATACCGGTAATAGAGTTGTCCAAAATTATGACTGTACCGGTCCCTTTATTGTAAACCATATCTATAAGTCCGGTAATTCCCGAATGCATAAAGGTAGAGTCGCCAATTACAGCAACAGTCTTTTTGCTTTGCTCCTTGCCTCTAGCCTTTTCCATGCCAAGGGCAACGCCAATGCTAGCTCCCATACAAATACAGGTATCTACAGACTCTAGTGGTGCAAGAGCTCCAAGTGTATAACAACCTATATCACCTGAAACTGTCAATTTAAGCTTCTTTAAGACATAGTATGTAGCTCTGTGAGGACATCCTGCACATAATACCGGAGGTCTAGCAGGAGCTAGATCATCTATATCATTAAGCTTTTCTAGAACTTCATCAAATAATTTTTCTCTTATAAGTTTAGCACTATATTCTCCAATTACAGGGAGCTTATCCTTGCCTATTACTTTTAAGCCCATTAGTTTACACTGATTTTCTATAAATGGCTCTAGCTCTTCTATTACATAGAGTGTATCTACTTGAGAAGCAAATTTTTTAATAAGCTTTTCAGGTAGAGGATAAACCATGCCAAGATTAAGGTAAGACGCATCGCCAAAGGCTTCCCTAGCATATTGATAACAAATACCGGCGGTGATTACGCCAATTTTCTTATCTCCCCATTCAATTTTATTTAAAGGACTATTCTCAGAATATTCTTTTAATCTTGCCATACGCTCTTCAACTGAGACATGACGTTTTTTAGCCATTGCAGGCATCATAACATATTTAGCTGGATTCTTAACATAGGGCTTTAATTCATAGTTTTCCCTCTCCTCCAGCTCTACTATACCTTGGGAGTGAGAAATCCTTGTAGTAAGACGCACGATTACTGGTGTGTCAAACTCCTCACTTATTTTGAAGGCTTCTTTGGTAAAATCCCTACATTCCTTACTATCTGAAGGCTCTATAACAGGAATCTTAGCAGCTCTTGCCATGATTCTCGTATCCTGTTCATTTTGTGAACTATGCATACCTGGATCATCAGCGACAAAAATAGCAAGTCCTCCATTTACACCTGTATAAGAGACTGTAAACAAAGGATCAGCAGCTACGTTAAGTCCAACGTGCTTCATAGCACAAGTGGCTCTCGCACCAGCAAAAGATGCTCCTATAGCTACCTCCAAGGCCACCTTCTCATTTGGTGCCCATTCTGAATAAATCTCATCATATTTTGCAATATTTTCGGTGATTTCCGTGCTGGGCGTTCCAGGATAAGCTGTGGAAACAGTTACTCCTGCCTCATAAACACCTCGGGCAATCGCCTCATTACCTAAAAGTAATTTTTTCATTATTATCTCCTTCCCCCCATACTACAATAGCCATATATACATAACATATAAGCTAAAAAGCACTTTATCTTTGTTAAACATCTAAAATAATATTTTACCTTAAGTGGCTAATTAAAGCAATGAAACAGATGTCACCATTTTATGAAATGTAAAAATATTTATTTCGTCAAAATCGCGTATATCAACGTTTACAAGTTTTATAATTCTGTTTTGGTTATTTCTTCCTAATTCATTTCAGCTCAACTACGGTAACTCCGTCTTCTCCTTCACCATAAACGCCAAGCCGATAGTTTTCCACATGAGTATGATTGCGAAAATGTCTCTGAATAGCTTTTCTTAGAGTACCTGTACCCTTTCCATGAATGATGGTAACTTCATGAAGACCTGCAATAACAGCATCATCTATATATTTATCAACTCTCTCGAGTGCTTCTTCTACATTAAGCCCTCTTAAATCTAGCTCAAGCTTAACAGAAGATGCCTTAACGCCAGATACTCTGACCCTCTTAATTTTATCTAGAGATTCCTTTTGCTCATCCACTCGCTTAAGCTGGTTTGCACTTACCTTAACCTTCATTATTCCGGCCTGTACCACCACTTGCCCATCGGAATCAGGGGGCTCAAGTACAGTTGCTTTTTGGCCTAGGTTAATCATCATCACACTCTCGCCGGCTTTTAAATCCTTTGGTGGCTCTACTAATTCATGCATGTCATAGGAATTTACAAGGCTGCCTTCTAGATTGTCTAACTGACGAACACCTGTCCGAGCTTCATTTAGATTCTTCTCATTGATCTGGGTCATCCCCTGTTTATATATTTCCTTAAGCTTTTCAAGTAAATCTTCTGATTCATAACGTGCACTTTTAACTATGGATCTTCCTTCTTCACGAGCTTTAGCAATTATATTACTCTTCTCTTTTTCAATCCGATCCTTTTCTTTTCGGGCGTCAACCTTAAGAGCTTCAATTTCTCGCCTTAGTTGTTCAATAGATTCTTTTTCTTTTTCAGCCTGAGTTCTGTTTTTTTCAATATCAGAAAGAACATCCTCAAACTGCAAATTTTCCTGACTCAAATACCCTTTGGCCTTATTTATTATATACGAATCTAAACCCAGTTTATGTGAAATGGCAAAGGCATTACTCTTTCCTGGTACGCCAACAAGGAGTTTATATGTAGGTCTTAGAGTTTCTACATCAAATTCACAGCAGGCATTCTCTACATTTTCAGCAGATAAGGCGTAGATTTTTAGCTCACTGTAATGTGTGGTGGCCATTGTGCGTATTCCTCTTTTAGTAAGGCCCTCAAGAATTGCAATAGCCAGGGCAGCTCCCTCGGTTGGGTCAGTTCCAGCTCCTAATTCATCAAATATAACTAGCGAATCCTCATCAGCCTCGTCTAGAATGTTTACAATATTCTTCATGTGCGATGAAAAAGTGCTTAATGATTGTTCAATGCTCTGTTCATCACCAATATCAGCATAAACACTTTTAAATATGCCAAATTCGCTACCTTCTTTTACCGGCACGTGAAGCCCCGATTGAAGCATCAGAACGAATAATCCGACTGTTTTTAATGTAACCGTCTTTCCCCCTGTATTAGGTCCTGTTATCACAATTGTCGAAAAGCTATAGCCAAGCTCAATATCTATGGGAACCACACTATGGTTGTCCAATAAAGGGTGACGGCCTTGCTTAATCATAATCTGTCTTTTATCTGTAAGATGTGGGCAAATGGCATTCATATCTCGTGAAAGTTTGGCCTTTGCAAACATAAAATCAAGATGGGCTAAAATTTCTAGGTTAATTTCTAATTCTGGCTTCACCATTGCAACCTTTGCTGTTAAGTCCTCCAAAATGCGTTCTATTTCCTGTTGTTCTTTAACAAACAGGCCTTTTATCTCATTATTTGCCTCTACAATAGAAAGGGGCTCAACAAATACTGTAGCACCTGAAGCTGACATGTCGTGAACTAGACCGGGCACTTGGGCTTTATATTCCTGCTTAACAGGGATTACATACCGGTCACCCCTTAGGGTAACTACGGCATCCTGCAATATTTTTTTATAATCGCCAGAGCGAATTATTGAGGATAATTTATCTTTTATGCCATCTTGCTTTTGTCTTATGCTTTTACGAATTGAAAAAAGCGTAGGACTTGCATGGTCAGACATTTCTTCTTCACTGATAATAGCATTGGATATTTCATCTTCCAATGATTTAAGACCGGTTATCTGGGTTCCAAGCTCTAAAGCAGTATTTCCTTGCCAATCAGAAGGTATATCATTGGTTAGAAATTGTTTAATATTTCTACTACAACGAAGGACATCCCCAATTCTTAATAACTCAGAAATACTAAGAACAGAGCCTATCTCTACGCGCTTTACAGCTACCCTGACATCATGAATTCCTCCAAAAGGAGCCCCGCCTTTTCTCCATAAGTAGGCCAAAGCATCGGTTGTTTCCTTAAGCCTTGCCTCTATTTCATAGAAGTCAGATTCAGGGTTCAAATCCTCAACATAGCTTCTTCCTAAGGATGAAACGGTCCTGTCACTAAGCATTTTTATTATTTTATTATATTCAAGCACTCTTAATGCTCTTTCATTCATTTTAATTCCTCGCCGACTGGCTGTATTCACTATTAAGATTTTCTAACCTTTGGAGCAATCTTTTCAAAATAGAAACTAATCCAAGCTTTAAACAATATATCGTATACTACAAATGCTACCTGAAAAATTATTCCTGCCACAATTACCATGTTCCCCTCAGTCAATTTTTCGGGTAGAAAGGTTTTAGCAATATTCCATGATGGCCAAAGAGTGAGGTTAAAGGCTACAAATTTTAGAATAATCTCCAACCACTTTTTCCTTAGCGATTCTATGTGAAATTTTAATAAAGTATAAATACCAAAAAACAAAATATACGGTAAGACATTGAGCTTTTCGGGGATTATTAGAATAGCTGTTAAAGATGTGACAATATATGCTAACCATCCCCATTTCACACCGTTCTCCAATAGGATAATCGATAGAACAAAGGCGGCCAAAACATAAAAGCCTAACCTACCAGTAGGTGCAATGGATTCTAAAAATAGAATTATTACAATAAAAGCAGATAATATGCCGGTTAGTGCAACCTTTTTAGTATTATCTTTCAATTTATTCTGACTCAATTTACATCTCCATATTTTTATGCCTTAGCAAATCAATTCCAATCTCACTACATTTTTTATATTAGAAAGTTCAATATCATTAAGTAAATTCATTAATACTAATTGACGACTGGCATTCTTTTCTTACCTGCAGTTTTAACAACAACCGATAAGATCTCCACCTAGGCACTCACAGAAGCTATCAGCGCACCATAGGCGAAGACAAATATTGCACATATCAGGCTCTCTACGCGTATTTCTGTAATACTGGTTTTGCCTATAGCCTGATGCTTGTTGATTTAAATTATTAAGTGCATTTCTATATTCATAATTGGAAGGCTCCATGTTAGAAGCTTTTTGGATATTTGTATAGCCTCTATCATACCATCCTTTTCTTAGAAAAATTAATCCTTGTAGATAGTACCATGAGGCATCTCTGTTTTTCATCCTATCCAAATACTTTTGGGCTTCAACTAAATTACCACTATTAATATATGCTCTCACCCTTTGTGCAAGCTCTGAATCAGGCGCGTACTGATTTTGCGACCTTGATTGCTGCTGTCGCTGATTGTTCGTCGATTGGGATTTTGATTGTTGCTGGCGCTGATATTGTCCACCATACGACCCCTGAGACGCATTGCTGTTTTCATATGATTGCTCCGAATAAGATTGATACTGATAGTTTCCTCCCGCATTTTTCATTAACGTATCATAAGCATCATTAATTTCCCTCATTTTCTCTTCGGCTAAATCTGAAAGAGGATTGTTCTGATACCTATCTGGATGATATTTTTTGGCAAGTTCACGATATGATTTTTTTATCTCATCATAGCTTGCCCCATGCTTTATACCTAAAACCTTATACGGATCCTTTTTCATTCATTTTCCCTCTTTCCCTGCAACACATTGTCAGTCTTCACTAATAAGCCTGAATACAATATATTATCTAGTATACCTTTGTTTTTTTCAATCACAAGTAGTGAATAAGCTTTCTCGACCTCACTTAAGGAATATGTCAAGCTAAAGTTTACTTTATCCTTTATGGATTCTTTAAATTCCTTTATATCATTTCCGTCAAATTTGTATTGTTCCAAAAGCGGATTATAGTTGTTTTTCTCATTATCCTTTTCAACATCATCATATGCATCCAATATATATATCCAGCGACCTAGATTGTATCCTAACCACCCTAAGGTCTTTCTTTCGACCTCGCCCTCTATATGCTCGCATTTAAAAAGCTCACTCATAATAGAAGCAAAATTCTCGGCAACCTCATCTAATGAATCGCAGCCCTGTTTTTCAAGGCTATTAAGCGTCTTAAGTTGTTTACCAATCTTTTCAGCTTTTTCAGGATGACGCTTTTGGGCTTTATTATAAGCTCTACGAAGTGCCAAAGCCCCTGTTCCACCTATAAGCTTTCTTTCATCTTCCCATTTATCTATTAGATTATGGTACATAAGAATAATGTTCATATCCGATGTATATTCAGCAAAGATATTAGAGTAAACAACAAAATGTTTTTTTATTGGATGTGCTATACACCTTTGCCTTTTTCCACCTGTTGGCATGGAGTTTAAAGCATCTAAAAGGACATATAGAAATGTCAAATCATAAGTAAGAGTGAAACGGGAAACTTGACCATAACGCCGCCCTAGAGATTTGCAAAGGCTGCAGTAATAACCGCGAAACAACTCAAATTCACGAATCTTTAATTCCGGTTTATCAACTTCAACATAGCCGAACATTAAGCATCCTCATTCAGTCTCTTCATTTATTTTAGATTTCTTATCTTCCTTGACCTTCTCAAAACTAATGCCCTGTA
This sequence comes from uncultured Ruminiclostridium sp., assembly GCA_964388375.1. GTDB lineage: Bacteria > Bacillota > Clostridia > DSM-8532 > DSM-8532 > DTU059. The sequence goes on along the minus strand of CAYMAE010000006.1, from coordinate 35,764 downwards.
CATGGATATTTATAGACACAACATTCAGCCCTGTCATGCTTTCAACAGCTGCTTTTACCTTCTCCTGGATTTTCCATGAGACATCAGGGATTCGTGCCCCGTATTCTACAGTTATGTAAAAATCAATATTTACATCCTTTTCATCAACTTCTACCTTAACCCCTTTTGTGGGATTCTTTCTACCTAAAACAGAGGAAATGTTCTCCGATAAATTCGGACTCATTCCAGAAACTCCCTCTATTTCACTTGCAACAGTATGAGCAATTACAGTAATTACATCACTGCTTATTTTAATTTCACCCACATTATCAATGCTATCATTCGTTATATCATTATTAGGCATAATCAAGCCTCCTGTATCATATTTTGTTCAAGTTTAATTATATCTACATATTTGAAGTATATTATACCATTTCATCTTTATTCAATGCAACTTTGACATCTAAAGTGAATAAGTATTAGTTATGTTATTTATTCGCATCAGGTGTAGGATGATAAAAACTAATGATTTATTTAAGAAAATTTTATTATATGGATTTCCAATAATTGCAATCATATTATGTCTATTTGCAACAGAAACATCGCAGGCAGCCAAAAAAGCTCTATACCTTTGTATTGATGTAGTCATACCTTCTTTGTTTCCATTTTTTGTTCTCTCAGGAATTATTATGCCTTATATTTCCACCATTTCCTGCCCTAATTTATTTAAACGCCTAATAGGAAAACTTCTAAAGCTCCCTTATTACACTATAGTAATTATTATACTTGGCTTTTTAAGTGGTTACCCAAATGGCGCGAAAATGGCCAATGACATGTTTAATGAGGGTTTGATAGATAGTAGGCAAGCAACTAAACTTCTTACCGCTACAAATTATTGCAGTCCACTATTTGTGGTGGGGACTGTGGGAGCTGGCTTATTTAAAAGTATAAAACTAGGCTTGTTTTTACTTCTTATTCACTGGATTTCAGGTGTATTGGCAGCGTATATTACTGCGAAAATTACAAATCATGATAAAACTAATACAACAAGGCTTCAGTCAGTTAAGTCGACTAGGTCGGGGGCTAAAGGAAATGGGCCAAAGCAATATAGAACACCTAATATAGTTAGGTCTGCTATGACAAGTAAGGTAAGCACGACAACCAAAGGAACTACGGCAGTCAAGGCAGATAAAAAGCCCCTTTCTATTCTACTTACTTCATCGATAGAATCGGCGGCTATACTATGTGTAAAGCTGACTGGCTATATAGTCTTTTTTGCTGTAGTGTCAGAATTATTATCCCGATTAGGCGTGTTCTCTTTCATAGGTAAAGGACTGGGTTTATTCTTTCAGTCAGGTTCAGAAAATTACTCCGAGCTAATAACAGCTACTCTAAGGGGATTTATGGAAATCACATCAGGAGCCCAAGCAATTAATCAAGTTAAAGGAATACAACTTAATATCCAATTGGCAGCTATATCACTTATCTTTGGATTTGCAGGTTTTTCAGTCCACTCGCAGATAATAGGAATCATGAGCGGATCAGGTGCTAAATACAAAATCTTTTTCTTTGCAAAGCTAATACATGGGGTATTAGGCTGTTTATTGACACTAGTTACTATCTATCTGATGCCAATGACTGTACAAACAGCTACAATCATTGGTTTATCCACTATCACATGGAGCTGGGGACGCCCAATAATAGTTATAGTTCTCCTGCTTTCACTACTAATTCCGTCTTGCATAGTGCCTATAAAAAACAGGGGGAAAAACATTGCTTAGACATACCACGCAATAAGTCTACAGTTATATCCTCTATACTGTTAATTATAAGCTACTTTAATTCTTGGCGATTCATGTTTATTACGTCCAGAGTCTCCTCTAATATCTGTGAAACTTGGTTAAGAACATCATCTGCATATTCCTTTGTACCCAGACGAATTTCTCTAGCGTTTTTCTTTGTGTTAGCTATTATTACTTCGGATTGTTCATAGGCCTTCTTAGTAATTTCATTCTCATCTACTAAAGCAGCAATACGCGATTCGGCATTGCCAATAATATGCTCTGCCTCTTGCTGAGCTTCTGCTAAAATGCGTATTTTTTCTTCCGTAACACGGTTTGCTTCTTTAATATCATCGGGCAACTTAAGACGAATTTCTTGCACCAAATCTAATACTGCTTCTCTATCTAAAATGCATCTCCCACCTGATAGCGGGAGATTTATTCCACCTTCTACCACGTCTTCTAACTGCTCTAATAGATCTAACAATTCCATATTCTGACCTCCACCTGAATCAGTTTTTCATTTTTTTAGCTTCTTAATTATTATATCGGCGATTTGTTTAGGAACTAAATCATCAATTTTTCCACTATAGCTAGCCAGTTCACGTATAGCACTTGAGCTTAAGAATGAGTTTTGAATACTTGTCATCATAAAGATAGTATCAATTTCCTCATCCAAATTATGATTTAGTAATGCCATCTGCATTTCGTACTCAAAGTCAGATATAGCTCTAAGTCCCTTTATTATAGTCTTGGCATTGACCTTGCGCATAAAATCAACCAGTAACCCACCATAGCTAGTAATCTCAATATTATTACGCTTTTTTATTGATAGATTTAAAAGCTCTATCCTCTCCTCAACAGTAAAAGCTGATGTCTTACTCTTATTTACAGACACTAAAACTATAAGCTTGTCACATATTTCCGAAGCTCTATCTATAATATCAAGGTGTCCGTTTGTTACAGGATCAAAGCTTCCAGGATAAACAAAAGTTCTCAAATCAACATCCTCCTTACTAACTTTGTTGTTTTTTGTCTCTTATATAGAAAGAATAAACCTTCTCTTTATAGGGTTTAGTCCTTGTTTTAGTAAGCCCTCCCACAAAATCAGGAGCATCTTCTTCTACATGGTGCTCACAGGCAACAATTCCTTCTTCGCTTATTATATCAAATTCATCTATACTTTGTATTGTATTTATAAGAAAATTCATATTATATGGTGGATCTAAAAATATAATGTCAAATTGCTGACCATTTTTATTGAGGTGTTTAAGAGCAGTAGTAACATCCATATTCAGCACTGTAGCTTGTTCTGACAGCTTTGTCTTTTTTAAATTCTCTAGTATTATATCTCTACATGCCTTATTTTGGTCGACAAAAACAGTACTTTCGGCCCCCCTACTTAAAGCCTCAATGCCTAAACTACCTGAGCCAGAAAATAAATCTAACACTATACTATCGGACAAATATGGCATTAGTATATTAAACACTGACTCTTTAATCGAGGACTGAGTCGGTCTTGTATTCTTCATATCAGGATATTTTAAGCGGATGCCCTTAGCTGACCCTCCAATTACTTTTAGCATAACTCTCCTTAATTTCTTAATTACATTTTAATCCCAAATTCTGGACAAAGACAGTATCATACCCCAAGAAGTTAATTTAATGATACTTCCTTAAACTTTTCATCAAGTATTCGTTCTACCTTTTCTTTTAACGGCTTGTATTCATCTTTCTCCAGTAAATTTTCATCGATTATTTGCTTCACCGTTTTTTGCACATTCTTTAATATATCTAAATCCTTATACAAATTGGCTATTCTCATCTCTGGGATACCATGCTGGCGAACGCCAAATACATCCCCAGGCCCCCTAAGCTCCAAATCCTTTTCTGATATGACAAAGCCATCATTTGTACTTGTCATTATGTCCATTCTCTGCTTTGATATCTCGCTTTTGCTCTGATTTATGAGTATACAGTATGACTTGTGTTTGCCTCGTCCTACACGGCCCCTGAGTTGATGAAGCTGTGAAAGTCCAAATCGTTCAGCATTCTCAATAATCATCAATGTCGAATTAGGAACATTTACGCCCACCTCTATTACCGTTGTCGATACTAATACATCAAGCTCTCCCTTTACATAGGTACGCATTACTTTTTCTTTATCGGCGGCTTTCATTCTACCATGAATCATCCCTACCCTAAGACCGGCAAGTTCATTATCTCTAATGCGTTCTGCAAGCCCTTCTGCTGATTCTGCTTCAATTTCTTCTGACTCTTCAACTAAAGGGCATACAATATATGCTTGGCGGCCTTGGGCAACATTTTTCCTTATAAAATTATATACTCTTGCTCTATATCCTTCATGGACAGCAAAGGTATCTATGGGCTTTCTATCTGGAGGTAACTCATCAATTACCGAAACATCTAAGTCACCATATAAAACCAATGATAATGTCCTAGGTATGGGGGTGGCTGTCATAACCAACAAATCAGGGTTATCGCCCTTTATGGATAGCTTCGCCCTTTGTCTTACACCAAAACGATGCTGCTCATCGGTTACCACAAGACCTAATTTATTAAAATTTGTGCTATCTTCTAAAATAGCATGAGTTCCTATCAGAACATCTATCTCGCCTTTTTCGGAAAGGTCCTTAATTTCTTCTTTTTCCTTTTTCTTAGTACTACCCGTAAGTAACCTCACACTAACACCAAGTACAGATAAAAGAGGCGCAACACTACTAAAATGCTGCTCTGCCAGTATCTCAGTTGGAACCATAAATGCACTCTGATAGCCGTTTTTAGTAGCCAAAAATATGGCCATTACAGCAACTATAGTTTTCCCCGAACCTACATCACCCTGAACAAGTCGATTCATACGTTTATCTGATTCCATATCACTTCGAATTTCTTCAAATACTCTTTTCTGAGCAGATGTAAGGCTAAACGACAACATCCTTAATAGAGGCTTAATATCAACTGTTTTAAATTCTATACCCTTTTGCTTAGTACTTGCCCCTTTAGATTTTAGCAGACCTAATTGAAGTAGAAGAAGCTCTTCAAAGACTAATCGTTTTCTAGCCTCTTCGGCATGCTGAAAGCTCTGTGGAAAGTGGATTTCTTCATAGGAAAAATTAATTTCACAAAGCTTGTGCTCATCTCTTATAGTGTTGGGCAATATCTCAATGAACTTATTGCTTGTTAGGGTTAAGCAATTTTCCATAATTTTGCGTAAATAGTTATGTGTAATCCCTTTAGTTAGCGGATATATAGGTAAAATACGTCCTGTGATCTTCCCCTGATTCTCCAGCTTTTCTATAATAGGGTTAATCATTTCAAACCGCATACCCGCTCTTTTCACCTTTCCAAAAAATATATACTCCACATTTTTCTCAAGGTTCTTTTTTAGATAGCTTTGATTAAACCAGGTCACCGATAAAAACGAAGTCCCATCAGAGGTCAATGCCCTAATTAAAGAAAGATTCCTACGCGGCCTTGACTCAGTAATATCTGAAATAATAGTGGCTGCTACTCCGCATTCTTCCCCATCTACCATCTCAGATATTTTTTTTAGAATAGTTCTATCCTCATAAGCTCTAGGAAAATAGTTGACGGCATCATCAACCGTTGCAATACCAAGCTTTGACAAAAGCTTAGCCCTCGCATCACCAACACCTTTTATATACTTTATAGATTGTTCAAAAATGGCCTCTTGGGGCATGGTTGATCCTCCTGATTATGGAGACGGTTCTTTTGATCGCACGCCAAATAGTAATTATAATTATTATTTATATAATATATCATAAAAACACCTAATCGTCATAGAAAGGAAAAACAGATATGTAGAATAACGCCATATATTACAGCGACAGTTCTGCTGCCTGTTGAGTGAGTCAACTGCGCCGCTCCGTGAATCCGTCCGGGATTCACGGAGCATAGCTTCGCAGCAGTAGCTTGCATAAAGCTGATGCAAGGTTTCTGAACACAGGAGAACCGTCCCCTGTGTTTTGTTAATTATCTCTAGAATTATGTTGTTAATCTAATCAAAAGAACTATCCTTATGATTACTCGCCGTGATCTGTTTTTCTTATGTGTGCACGTTTAATTTTACCACTGATAGTTTTAGGAAGCTCTTCGACAAACTCAATGATTCGAGGATATTTATACGGTGCCGTAACACTCTTTACATACATTTGAATCTCACGTTTAAGCTCATCTGATGCAACATAATTACGTCCTAATACAACAGTAGCCTTTACCACCGTTCCGCGAATTGTGTCTGGTGCACCAGTTACTGCACATTCTACTACTGCCGGATGCTCTATCAATGCACTTTCAACCTCAAAAGGACTAATTCTATATCCCGATGCCTTAATTACATCATCATTTCTTCCTACAAACCATAAAAGTCCGTGTTCGTCCTTATAAACTACATCGCCTGTATGATAGATGTTGTCATACCAAACTTTCTTAGTAGCTTCCTCATTTCTGTAGTATCCGCAGAATAGGCCTACTGGCTTATTGGTATCTACATCTCTTACTACAAGCTCGCCTTCAACACCAACTGGAACGGATTTATCATTTTTGTCAACGATATCAATATTATAAATAGGATTCGGCTTTCCCATAGCTCCGGGATCTATTTCCAACCATTCATAATTTGCTATCATAACCGAGGATTCGGATTGACCAAAACCGTTAATAATCTGCATGCCAGTTTCTCTTTCAAAGGTGTAAAACACCTGAGGATTCAAAGGCTCTCCAGCTGTTGAGCAATGAACAAGAGAAGATAAGTCATAGTTTGATAAATCCTGCTGAATTAAAAATCTGTAGATAGTAGGCGGAGCACAAAATGTTGATAATTTATGCTTTTCAATCATTTTGAGAAGTCCATCAGGGTCGAACCTCTCCATATCATAAACAAATTGCACTGCTCCACAAATCCACTGTCCATAAAGCTTTCCCCAACCGAACTTTGCCCATCCTGATTCAGCAACAGTAAGGTGTAGGCCGTTTTCTATTACTCTATGATAGTATTTTGCTGTTACGATATGCCCTAAAGGGTAGGTAAAGTCATGGGCTGCCATTTTCGGCATACTGGTGGTGCCTGATGTAAAATATATGAGCATTAAATCTTTATTGTGGGTTTGGTCATCACCTGTAGGCTTCTGCCATGTGGATGATGCGTTTTCTATTTCGTTATCATAGTTTACCCAACCTTCTCGATTGCCACCTATAAGAACTATTTTATCTAAGGTTTCGGATTCTTCGACTGACTCTTCTACGCTTTGAACTGTTTCATCCCAATTGTATGTGATAAGCATTTTAGCGCCAGCAGAATTGGCCCTGTATACTATGTCCTTAGCCTTTAATTGATTTGTGGACGGAATATATGTAGCACCAATTTTGCATAGGGCAAAAACAAAAAAGTAAAATTCAAAGCGTCTACGCAAAATAAGCATTACTTTATCGCCCTTTTTTATGCCATTAGCTTTCAGAAAATTAGCAGTCTTATCTGACCAATATTTCAAATCCCCAAAGGAGAACTTTTTCTCTTCTCCCGAATCATCGCACCATACCAAAGCTAATCTATCGGGCTCAAGACGAGCATATTCATCTATAATATCGTAGGCAAAGTTAAATGACTCTGGAACGTTTACTTTTAAGTTTTTTGTAAAGTCCTCATAGCTTGTAAATGTTTCTCTATCTAAGTAGCGGTTTGCCAAGTTCATTATGAATCTCCTCCTAAAGTAGAATAATCGTTAAGAATTTAGCCTCTTTATTATCTAGAGGCAGCATCTTGTGCAGTATCACTGAATTAAAATACAGCGAGTCGCCGGGTTCAAGCACATATTCTTCTTTGCCCACTACAACCACCATTCGCCCCTCGAGGCAATAATTGAATTCTTGGCCATTGTGCGAAACCATCTCAGGGTTCTTATCGGGCTTAAGTGTTACATAAAGTGGCTCTATTTTTCTTTTCGCATATTTATAAGCTAGGCTTTGAAACTCGTATTGATCATAGCGCTCTACTTTAAGTCCCTCGCCTTTTTTGACCATACAAACATCTCGAAGCTTTGGCGACACTCCTGTAAGAATATCAGTCATGTCCACCTCATAATAATCTGCTATTTCATTTAAAAGACTCACGGGAATATCGTCTTGCCCGTTCTCATATTGCTCGTAAAGCGCAGGTGATATATTAAAAACCTTTGCTACTTCGGCAACTGATAAACCTGATAAGATTCTAAGTCCTTTTACTCTTGCTGAAATATCCTTAATTGTTTCACTCATAAATCCATTCCCCTTTCTAAATCCTCCATACTTTGCTAAAGCAAATAGTTAGTATTATTTATGTTACTCAAACTCATTTTTTATTATGAGCCCTCATTCACAGCTTCTTTTTAGTCTCTCCAAATCCAAAATCTTTACAGTTGAAAGATGATAATCTATTATTCCCTCATCTTTCATTCTAGCCAATTCTCGTGACATAGACGGCCTAGAAACATTTAAATACTCGGCTAGCTGTGAGCGATTAACTGGTAATATTATGGTATGTGTTTTGTATTTTAAATATTGTTCATAAATATAGGTGCAAAGCTTTGACCGCATAGTTTTAATGGAGATATAGTCGAGCTTTTTGTGTAGCATCATTGCACGCTTAGAGACAATCTCAAGCATATTCTTAATCATTGAATTATGCCATTCACAGTTTGATGCGCATCTACCTAACATTCTTTCCTTTGAAATATAGCATACAGTAAGAGGAGACTTAGCCTGTACAATTGCAGGCCACTCATTCTTATTTGCAAATAATGCAACTTCTCCAAACATTTCACCTGCGCTAATATTTTTTATCAGCATACGGTTTCCTGAAAGACTGTCCTTAAAAACAGATGCCTCTCCCTTAAGAATAATTCCCAATCCGTCTAGCATCTCCCCTGTCTGAACAATAAAATCATTTTTTGTATATACTTGAACCGACGGCTCCAAACAGCTTAAAAGCAATTTAATCTTATTTTTATCAATATCCGCAAAAAGCTCACATTTTAATAGCGCTGGTATATATTTATCGTCCATTCACTTTTCCTCTCGAAATTTTATTATACATCAATTCTAATATTCGTGTCTATAATATTTGACTTCTAGTGCTATTTTCAGCTGCTAAAGGATATCCTTATTATGGGGTTTTATTTTGGAGAGATATCCTTGAAAGAAAGAAAGATATCAGTTTTTCAAGTTGCAGGTACATATATAGGCACTATAGTTGGAGCAGGATTCGCCTCAGGGCAGGAGATGCTTCAGTTTTTCGTTAGTTTCGGCAAAATAGGGATTCTAGGCGTTTTTATAATTAGTATTCTCTTTATATATTTTGGTTATGTAATCATGGATCTTGGATGGAATTTAAATGCGTCTTCCCATCTTCCTATTGTATCTAAGGTGGGTGGAAAAATTGCTGGCACCTTCTCCGACATAGTGATTACATTTTTTCTATTTGGAGCACTGACTGCTATGATTGCTGGATCTGGCGCTCTATTTCATCAAGAATTCAACCTTCACCCTGTAATCGGAAGCATATTTATGGCCGTAATTACCGTTATAACAGTACTTCGTGGGTTTAATAATATAATAAATTCAGTAAGCATTATTGTCCCATTTCTTATCCTTGCAGCTGTTTTAGTAAGTATAATAACGCTAGTATCTAATCCGGATTTAAGCAGTCTTACTCAAAATTCAATAGAAAGACCTGTGCTTTTACGAAATTGGCTGTGGTCATCAATACTTTACATATCATATAATATAGTTCCCTCTATCTCGATTTTAGCCCCTTTAGGAAGAAGCGCCGGTAATAAAAAAGCAATTAGAAACGGAGCTATATTAGGAGGCATTGGCCTAGGTGTAGGTGCTTTAGCAATCTTCTTTGCACTATCTGTAAATATTGATTTAGTGAAGAATCTAGAAATTCCTATGATTATGATTGCATCTAGGATATCTCTTCCTGTTAGAACCTTCTACGCCATTGTATTGATAGCCGAAATATACACTACTGCTGTCGGAGATTTATATGGGTTTGCTGCAAGAATATGTGATATGAAAACCAAAAAAGCTACCTTAATTATAATAGGCAGCTGTGTTTTAGCTTTTGTTGCAAGTCTGGCTGGCTTTTCAAACCTTGTAAAATATCTTTACCCAGCAGTAGGTTATTGTGGCGTTGTAACATTGATTTGTCTTATTTATTATAGATTGAAGTCCTAGATTTATTTATAGGCATTTTTATGAGCATTTGGTTACATGCCTTTCGTGTCGCACATTAAATAAAAAAGACCGCCTGAGTGATCTTTTGAAACTTATTATTGCTAAATAACTGCCATAATGGACACCGTGGAAATAACCGCCTTTGTAATAGTAAGGACTTAAAACGCCCAAGCCCTATAAACGCTATTTCCACATGATGAATAACTACGACTTCTGAATTAATGAAACTCTCTGTTGACATTTTTACATTCTCATCATATGATATTAAGAATACATATTGCAAATACTGTGACGGGGAAAAGTAAGTATATCTTAATCTACAGGGAAAAACCATCATAGGCTGAGAGTGGTTTTAGAATTTAAGGTTAGCTGAAAGTTCTCCCCCGAGTACACAAACTGAATGTGAAAACTAGTAGGTGCGTGCGTTACGCCCAACGTTAACTGGGCAGGATATCGGATATCTTTTTTGTGTTATCTCGTATCTGGAAGAGAGCATCATACTTGATGAATTTGGGTGGTACCGCGGAGTATAGTCTTCGTCCCTTTTTAGGGATGGAGGCTTTTTTTGTTACCCAAGAAGGCAAGCGCTAGCGAAGGCTGATTGGTCTCAAGCTACCGAACTAATAAAACTATAACAAATTGCAAAAATTCTAAGTATGGAGGGCTAAATTTATGATTATTGTATTGAAGCACGGAGCTGATGATCAACAGATTACTTCTTTAAACTCTTGGCTGACCGATAAGGGATTAAAAGTCTCCCCTATCTATGGCACAGAAAAAACAGTTCTGGGACTTGTTGGCGATACCTCGCATATATCTATTGACGAGGTAAGCATGCATGATGCCGTAGAAAAAGTATTAAAGGTGCAGGAGCCCTATAAAAAGGCCAACCGCAAATTCCATCCTGAAAACTCGATTATTAATGTTGGAAATGTAAAGGTAGGCGCTAAAGAAATGGTGATTATAGCGGGGCCTTGTTCTGTGGAATCAGAGGAGCAAATCACCCAAATAGCTTATCAGGTTAAGAACTTCGGGGCAACTATGTTAAGAGGCGGTGCATTTAAGCCTCGTACCTCTCCCTATGCATTCCAAGGATTAAGAACCGAGGGACTAATGCTATTAAAAAGAGCAGGTAACGCTGCAGGCTTACCCATAGTATCTGAAATAACAAATCCAGCATATCTAGAGGTGTTTGATGAATATGTTGACCTCATTCAGGTTGGCGCACGGAATATGCAAAATTTTGAGCTATTAAAAGAATTAGGAAAAATCAATAAGCCTATACTATTAAAAAGGGGCTTTGCTAATACCCTCGAGGAGCTTCTTATGGCCTGTGAATATATTATGAATGAGGGAAATCAAAATGTTATCTTGTGTGAAAGGGGTGTAAGAACCCACGAGACATATACTAGAAATACTCTTGATTTAAGTGCTGTTCCTGCTTTGAAGCGTATGAGCCATCTACCAGTTCTGGTAGATCCCAGCCATGGTACCGGTCTTTCTTGGATGGTGGAACCTCTTTCTAAAGCAGCTATTGCTGTGGGTGCAGACGGACTTATAATCGAGGTTCATAATAACCCTATTAAAGCACTTTCTGACGGTCCACAATCTATTACTCCTTCTGAGTTTTCAAATATTATGCCTAAGCTTAGAGAATATGCACTTTTAGAGGGTAGGCATATATCCATTCCTCATACTGTTGCCTATGCAGGGACCCCAGGTTCATTTGCTAATGAAGCCGCCGAAAGGCTCTACCCCACCTATGCACTAACAGGCCTTGAACGTTTTGAGGATGTCTTTGATGCTGTTTCAAACAACAAAATAGAGATAGGTGTAGTGCCGGTTGGAAATACCCTTGCTGGCGAAGTAGAAGAGGTTAAAGAGCTACTACAAAACAATAAGATTGAAATAATTGATAAAATAAGGCTTCCTATTATACAAATGCTTGTAGCATCTGAAGGAACAGATCTTTCAAGCGTGCGAAAGGTTTATTCTCACGAAAAGGCAATACAACAATGCAAAGATTTTCTTTCCACAATGCCCGAATGTAAGATAATCCCCTATTCAACAACCTCTGCTGCAGCCTCTGCTGTTGCTGCCTTAAACGACAAATGTTCAGCGGCAATCTCAAGTAAAACAGCAGCTAAACTCAACCGACTTGTAATATTAAAGGAATCAATCCAGGATTCAGAAGATAATTATACTGAATTTGTTGTATTCAAAGCTAAATAACTTGGGCAATTGGTATGGTTAGAATTCTTGTTTACCTATGCAAATGTTTTGGCAGGATTCTTGTATATTTTATATCTCGTATACAAATAATAGATAAAAGCCATGAAAGGAGCGAGCTTATGGGTAAAAAGCGTAAAGGTAAGGCGAACTCTGATTCAATTCAAAAGCACACACCAAATGGAGAAAACGAGAAGCGCTTAAATCAGGTTCCAAACAGTAAGAATCCGCAAGTCCCCGGAAACCAAGCACCTTACTAGAAGCGTAAGGTGCAATGCAACAAGTTGGATGTGGGATGTTAGAGGTTTGAGGGAATTTTACAGATTATATACTGGAGGTTCATACCTCACGCCTCACTCATCTCACTTCTCACAACTCGTTTACATAGGTACTATCAGCCATTTTTTCAGTAAGAGTTAGTAATAATCGTTTCGGTCATCATATCCATTGGATGACGGTTTTTTTATAATTACCTTTAATCCAATAACAACAAGGATTCCACCTATTATATATTTTAGATATTTTCCGATACTTCCTAAAGCAAATATAGAAAAGAAAACCACTGATATTCCAGTAAGAATAAAAACAGGTATCAATAATCCTGATTTAGTTGTATCGCTTAGGTATAGCAGAAATAGTCCAACTGCAGGTGCCATAATAAATCCCGGCCATAAAACTCCCCATAGCCCTAATAATTCCGCCAAAAAGCATGTCCCTGCAACAGTAAATAAAGTTCCTATAGGAACAAGCAGTCCGGGACTTCTTTCCCCAAAAATATATAATAGTAAAATCCCAACTGCAGGTGCAGCAATAAATCCAGGCCAAACAAGTCTATATGAAATTACTTCGCCAATAAGCAAAACAACTCCGACCGTAAGAAATATCCCACCTGGAACAAGTAAGCCCGCCCCTCCCGGTCTTTTAGAAAGATATCCTAAGAAAAATAAGAAGGAAAAGCCTACAATTAGCATGGGCCATGTAAGGCTAAACAACCATGATAAGCTAAAAAATCCTATCTTTCCGAATATCACTAATATGCCAAATATTACGAGAGCGGCTCCCCATATATATTTCACACTATTTTTCATATTATAATCGCCTCCGATATTTTATCTACTTTTAGTATACCGAAGCAATATGATAGAACAATGGGTTTGCAATTAAAATTAGATTAGAAATATCATTATAATATCAGCATTGCATCTCCGAAACTAAAAAATCTATATCGCTCATTTACAGCCTCTTGATAGGCTTTCATTGTTCTTTCTCGGCCTGCCAACGCACTTACAAGCATAATCAAAGTAGATTCAGGAAGATGAAAATTTGTAATTAGAGCGTCTATCATTTTAAACTTATAGCCTGGATAAATAAATATATCAGTTTCACCTTCCCCGGGAAAAACTTCACCTGCCTCGTTTGAGGCCGTCTCTAACACTCGTACACTTGTGGTGCCAACCGCTATAACACGCTTCCCAGCTTTCCGTGCACTGTTAATTTTGTCGCAGGCATCCTGGCTAATACTATAGGCCTCTTTGTGCATATGATGATCTAAGATATTTTCGGTTTTAACAGGCCTAAATGTTCCAAGGCCAACATGGAGCGTTAGTTCCACAATATCTACACCCTTATCCCTCAATGTTTCAAAAACCTGGGGAGTGAAATGTAAACCCGCAGTAGGCGCAGCCGCAGAACCATTTATTTTAGAATATATCGTCTGATAACGCTCCCTGTCCTTTAGATTTGTGTGTATATATGGTGGTAGAGGCATTATCCCTACATTGTCAAGAACCTCCTCAAACACGCCCTCATAAAAGAATTTTACTATTCTGTTTCCATCCTCGACTATTTTTAAAATTTCAGCCTTTAGCTGCCCATTGCCAAATACAAATCTAGCACCGGGTTTAGCAATTTTCCCAGGCCTTAAAATAACCTCCCAAACATCAGCTTCCAATCTTTTTAAGAGTACAAACTCAATTTTGCCCCCGGTATTCTCTTTTTGACCCAAGAGCCTTGCCGGAAGAACCCTGGTATTGTTTAAGACAAGGCAATCTCCCGGTTCAAAATAATTAGATAAATCAATAAAATGCTTGTGTTCTAAGTCATCTTTTTTTCTATTTAATACTAATAGCCTTGACATATCCCTTTTTTCTATGGGATCTTGCGCTATAAGGCTTTCGGGTAGGTCATAGCTGAAATCTTTTAATCTCATAATAGCCTCATTAATAATGTATTACTCCGTTCTATGAATTTAGCCATGGCATCAGGCTCAAGCTGTCTGTGATTTAGCATCGCCAAATCATATATATGGATTGCTACAGTTAATGCATCTTTTTTTCTTGCATCTTCATTGTAAAGCTCGGCAATCCTAGTTACCATAGTATTGTTACTGTTTAGAACCAATGTTTCTGCGTCTGGAAAAAGATCTTGAGTATTTATAGCTCCACCATAGGCACGGCTCATTTCTTTAAACCTACGAGATTGCTCGGAAAGAAGAATAACAGCTGGTGTTGTATCATCTTTCAGAGACTCAACTTTAATAATAAGCTTATCATTTCCTGTGGCTTCTTTAAGAAGCTTATCAAGCTTCTCTTCTAATTCCTTATCATCATTATCTTTTGTTGAATCTGACTTCATATTCTCCATAATGTCGGAATCAACTCTCAAGAATTTAACATCTTTATTTTCTTGTTCCATAAAGTTAATAAAATGGCTGTCTATCATAGTATTAAGAATAACAGCATCCATGTTGTTTCCTTTAAACATCCGGATATAATGAGCCTGCTGATTTTCATCGTTTACATAGTAAATTTTCTTGTCCGATTCTTTATTCTGTTCAAGATACTCTTCGGTAGTAAGAAATTTATCGTTGATGGTCTTATAAATAAGTATATCCTTAACCTTCTCATAAAATTTAGGCTCTCTCATGCAACCATATTTTATAAAGGGATTGATGTCCCCCCAATATTTTTCATAGCTCTCTCTATCTTTTTTGTAGATCAGGCTTAACTTATCAGCCACTTTCTTTGTAATATGCGAAGCTATTCTATTTACATAGCCTTCGTTTTGCAAAAAGCTTCTTGAAACATTCAATGGTAAATCAGGACAGTCAAGGCAACCCTTTAATAGCATAAGAAATTCAGGGATAACTTCCTTAATGTTGTCAGCCACGAATACTTGATTATAGTAGAGCTTAATTTGCCCCTCCATTGTTTCAAATTCATGCTTTAGTTTAGGAAAATATATTATTCCCTTCATATTAAAGGGGTAGTCCATATTTATATGAATCCAAAATAGTGGGTCGTTAAAATCTGTAAAAACCTCATGATAAAAACTCTTATACTCTTCATCAGTACACTCTCTAGGATTTTTCAGCCATAGAGGATT
>CAYMAE010000006.1:5961-20035 GCA_964388375.1 uncultured Ruminiclostridium sp. | reverse complement strand
AACTCTTATACTCTTCATCAGTACACTCTCTAGGATTTTTCAGCCATAGAGGATTGATTGAGTTAATAGGCTTTTCCTCTTCAGGCTTGTTTGATTCATGCTCTTCGGTCTTCTCTTGTTTGTTAACCTGTTCATCTTTTTTCTCATTCTCATCAATAAGATATATTTCATATTGAAGGAACGCAAAATACTTTCTTAAGATTTCTCTAATCTTCCATGAATCCAAAAATGCCTTTGAATCCTCCGTAATAAACATTGTTACAGTTGTGCCAAATTCCTTTTTATCTGACGATTCCATGGAATATTCGGTGCTACCTTCACTTTCCCAAGAAACAGGTTTTGAGCCCTCTTTATAGGACAATGTATCAATTCTTACTTTAGTGCTTACCATGAAAGAAGAATAGAAACCTAACCCGAAGTGTCCGATAATTTGTTGGTCATCTGTTTTATCCTTAAATTTTTCAACAAAATCCTTGGCACCTGAAAAAGCAATTTGATTTATATATTTTTTGACCTCTTCATCGGTCATTCCTATCCCATTGTCAGAAATAGTTAAAGTGCCCTTTTCCTTATTTACCGAAACTGTAATTCTAGGCTTATAATCTTCAAGGAGCGTTGCTTCGCCTATAGCAGACAATTTCCTAAGCTTGCTTATTGCATCTGAAGAATTTGAAACTATTTCTCTAATAAAAATATCCTTTTCTGAATAAAGCCATTTTTTTATAATAGGAAATATATCTTCTGTTTGAATAGATATGTTACCTTTTTCATTTAACATTAGTAAAACCTCCTGTTTAATACTTACACATAAAATATGATAATATTATGGTCAGAGTATGTCAAGATATAAATTAGCACTCTTGATTAAAGAGTGCTAATAATTTCACATTATATGATTGGAATAAATAATTATAACCTTGATAACTTAACTGCTTTATCCCCTACTTATGCCTCTAAATCTAAATTCGACTCTAAAGCTGAAGCTGACTCTAACGCTGAAACTGAATCTTCAACTAACTGCTCATCATCGATACTATCCATAAGCTTGAGCTGAGAATTAATAATGCTTTCCATTTTGAACTTATATGTAGCAAGGTCTCGTTTTAAACTTTGATATTCGAATTTAACTGTTAATATTTCTTTGTGGGCTTGTTCTACTATCTGTTGGGCATTTAGCTCGGCTTCCTTCTTCGTGTTTGCAGCATTATCCCTAGCATTTGCAATAACCTCATCACTGGTTTTTTGCGCTACAATTAAGCTATTATGCAATGTGTTCTCTATGCCCCTATAGTATTTAACCCGTTCTTGGCTCTCATCAAGCTTTTCCTTCAATTTAACATTTTCCTTTATGAGCTCTGAGAGGTCTTCAACAACTTTTATAATAACATCCTCAACTTGGAGAATATTATATCCACCTATAGCTCTTTTAAAGGCAATGTTTTGTAGATCATTCGGAACAAAATTCACCAATACACGCCCCCTAATAAAAAATCAAATCAGTTAATATGATGTATAGCTAAATATATCTATTTAATATGGTACTAATCAAATAGAGAAGTATAATAACAAACAATGGTGATATATCAAATCTTAAGGGTTTTCCTTTATTAGCCTTTATAAGCAGTTTACGAACAGGATTTAACAAGGGGTCTGTTATATTAAGCAAAAACTTAAAACCTACCGAATCCCTACGTATTAGCTTAAACTCGCAAATAACTCTGATGACAAGCACTGCTTCCATCACATAAACTACAGCTCTTAAAGCTATAATGAAAGCGGCTAAAATCCTCATAGCTTATTTAGTCCAGGAAAAAGCGCCCCTATTATTCATGTCATCCTTTAAATCCCCAGTTATCTCTATTGATGCTGGAGTTGCAAGGAAAATACCACTGGATATTTTTTGAATGTCACCATCCAAAGAATATACGGCGCCACTTAAGAAGTCCACCATTCTTTGTGCTAACGGTGTCTCTACTCCTTCAACATTCATGATAATGGGTTTGTTAGCTCTAAGATGATCGCAGAGCTCACGTGATTCAAGAATATTCTGAGGTGAGAGAACAACAACTTTCAAATTATTGCTGTTATTCATGTTAAGAACTTTGCCCTGTGGGCCTTTTCTCTGGGAAGCATTGCGTTCGGATCTATGAGAAGTATTATCAACTATTTCGTCCTCATAAATATCCTCTTCATCGTCAATGTCTGTTTCCCAACCAACAAAATCAAGTACCCTCTCCAGTAATTTAGCCATCGTAATTTCCTCCAGTTTTCATTCGTAAAAGTTTAAGCCTTTTCAAGCTTAGTAAATTCTTTCTCCAAAGATAGCGCTACCTATTCTTACAATCGTTGACCCTTCCTCTACTGCAATAATATAATCACCGCTCATTCCCATAGAGAGATCTTCCATACTAATATTCTCTATTTTTTCCCTCTCAATGTCAACAGATATTTTTTTTAATTTTCTGAAAACATGTCGAACTTCTTCCGGTTCGTCGGTATAAGGTGCGATTGTCATTAGGCCCTTTACCTTGATATTACCCATTTTAGAGACAGATAACAAAAAATTTTTAACTTTTTCAGGGTCTATACCAGCTTTGGATGTTTCTCCCGACACATTAACCTGTGCTAACACAGGAAACACATAATCGATTTTTTCTCCTCTTGCCTGTAGTGCCTCTGCTAGTTCTATGCGGTCTAGAGAATGAATTAAGACCACACGCTGGTCTAAATATTTCACTTTATTGGTCTGGAGCCTTCCTATTAGATGCCAATTACACTCTCTTTTGATTATATCGGATTTTCTTAAATATTCCTGAACCTTATTTTCACCAAAATTAGTAATCCCCAAATCATAAGCCTTTTCCATAATATCGTAGTCAACTGTTTTAGTAACCCCCAATATCATTACGTGGTCTGCTTTTCTTCCCGACTTTTTGGCGGCTTTGGTAATATTGTGTTTTATTACATCAATTGCTTCTCCCATTCGATTATTATCTATACTCATTTGTCTATCACTTGGCCTTCCTCGACATTCTTAGGATTAATTAAATAAACATCAAAAATATTAACAATATGCTGCGTATTGATTATATCAATATTTTCTATTATGGCATAATTGTCTTGCCTTTCAACTATCTGAACACGCACAAACTTAGCCTTATCCCTATCAATTAAACAAATGTCAGCCGTATCATCTACTGAATTTATATTAAATAGGCTCCTTAATGGCACCTTCATGCCAGTAACACTCTTGATGACAAGGTTCCCGTTAGCGCCCCTATGATCCATAGTCTTCTCAATCATTTTATCCATACGGGCTATTACTTTATAAACGCCATCATTTTTCTCACCCACCTGCTCTATGACAACAGGTATACGCTCATTTATTCCATTGAGTTCTACCTCAAAAGATATTTGTCTATCATCTAGTCCAGCCTTTTGATGTAATAAAGAGATTTCCTCTCCCTGCTTTTCGGGTACAAGCAATACTATCCATGCTTTATCGTTAAAAATGAGCTTTGCATATGGCTCATTTTCTTTAGAACTTATTTCTGATGGCGTAAGAGATTTTTCTGTAAATTCATTTTCGTCAACAGTCTTGTTAATTTTCTCTATCGATATACTATTTAAGCTATCTATAGAAAATGTTTCTTCTAACCCGTCACAACGGTATGATACAATCCCTGACTCGGGGGATGATAGGCTTCGAACTGACTTTTCTACATTACTTTTCAACCTGTCTAGCTCACGCTTTTCACTGATTAGCCTGTCTTGTTCGGAGGTGTTGTCAAGTATGGTGCGCGCCCGTGATTCTAAAACACGATTAACTCGTCCTCGTATATCTTCAGCATCACTTAAATCGCTATTGTTTGAAACTTCAGTAAGCCTGTCAACTTGCGTTTCTATTGCAGAATCCCATACTTCTCTTTGTATGCCTGTCAAATCACCAAAATACGTGACTACCCGCCTTAGGATATCTGTTTCCATTTGCCTATAGCTTTCCACTACATCTTTCATGTCAGACTGTATATATGATGCTACTTCACTATTTTTAGCTACTCGTTCTCCATTTTGAATAGTTGGAATTACTATTCCGGTACCTGGAGATGTTAAAAGCATCTCATTTCTTACAATAACACCCTCAATAGGTGTTTTAACCTCAATGGTAGACGTTCTGATAACTCCAATCTCATGACTAGAAGAAAAAAGCCACTTCCAAATAGCTGGGATATAAATAAGTAGTAAAACTAGACCCAATAGACTAAAGAGTCTTCTGCGTCTGCGCCTGGATTTTCGTTTTTTATTTCTTTCTTCTAATTCGTTAGTCATTTGCGCTCCCTCTTAAGGGGTATTTCGGAATTTAATATAAAATAGTTGAATGCTATAGTATTACCATACCTGCATCCATAAGCTTTTGAACTGCGCACATAACTCCAAGCTTGACATGCTCATAAACTAATCCGCCCTGCATATAAGCTATATACGGCTCGCGGATTGGTGCATCAGCACTTAATTCTATTGATGATCCCTGAACAAAAGCTCCTGCCGCCATTATTACTGGAGAATCATATCCAGGCATATCCCAAGGTTCGGGTGTTACATAGGAGTCAACAGGTGAACCTTTTTGTATGCCCTGACAAAATGCTATTATTTCTTTATCGCTATTGAATCTTATTGCCTGAATAATATCACAGCGCTTATCAAAAGGTGCAGGATGAGTTGTAAATCCTAAATCCTGCATAAGTTGAGCTGTAAACACTGCGCCTTTTAAGCTTTCTGATACAATATGTGGCGCAAGAAAAAAACCTTGAAACATCAATCTATTATTACCTAATGTGGCTCCTACCTCACGGCCTATCCCAGGAAGTGTCATGCGATATGAAACCTTCTCAACTAAATCTGCTTTACCTGCGATATAACCTCCTGAAGGCGCTATCCCGCCCCCAGGATTCTTTATTAAAGAGCCGGCCATTATGTCTACGCCTACCTCTGTAGGCTCTCTATCCTCAACAAATTCGCCATAGCAATTATCTACCATAACCAAAATATCTTTTTTGTAGGATTTGACAAGCTTAACAACTCTTTCAATTTCACTAATAGTAAGTGCTGGACGCCATGCGTATCCCCGTGATCGTTGAATAAATACTAGCTTGGTCTTATCGGTTATGGCATTTATAACAGTATCATCGTCAATTACTCCATCCTCAGTTAGCTCAACCTGTGAGTAGGTAACTCCATAATCCATTAATGAGCCGCTATCCTTTTTACCTCTAACACCTATTACTTCTAAGAGAGTCTCATAGGGCTGACCTGTAATTGATAAAAGCTCATCGCCAGGCCGTAAAATTCCATAAAGGCACAAAGATAAAGCATGTGAACCACATGTAATACTATGGCGCACTAATGCATCCTCGCAGCCGAAAGCATGAGCATATACAGCTTCAAGAATTTCTCTTCCCCTGTCATTATAACCATATCCTGTTGTCCCGGAAAAATGAGTATCACTGAGCCTTTCCAACTGCATAGCTCTTATGACTTTGAACTGATTCTGTTCTTTAACTGCATTAATGTTTTCGAAACTTTGACATACAGCATTCTCTGCCTTTTTAGCTACTTCGGCTATCTGGGGGCATATCCCGAACTCTTCATAATACTTTCTTTTGTTTTCCATAATGACCTCATTTATCTATTGTATATATGTTCTTTAATCATTCATCATCGGTAGTGTCTGCGTTAGCTTCTGTGTTGACATCATTTTCTGTGCCAACGACATCTTGATTATCAATGCTCCCTTTTATTTCTTCGGAAGCAGCCGCTTCATCAAGTCTGTTCACCTTATTATTTTTCTCTATTTCTTCTTCTTTAGCTTCCAAGTAAGCTAAATATTCTTCAATTTTAGTTTTCGAAATGGTATTGGTATGCCAAAATTTTAATGTAAGAGAATGCCTGATTATATATAAAGCTTTTTCTAATTCGCCTTTGTATTCCAAAACCTTCGCATAGTTATAAAAAGCCTCAGGGAAACTGGGTTTTAGCTTCATAAGACCCTGATAGAGTTCATAGGCTGTGTCATAATCTCCTGAAAGATAGTAAGAACATCCCAAATTGTCTAAAATGACAGCATTATCATTGTTATATTCCTTGGCCTTGAGATTGAATTCTATGGCTTTATCATAATCGCCTTTTTCAATGTAAAGAAAACCAAGTGTGGCATAAACATCTGTAGTCTCAAATGTTTTAATAAGCTCTGAAAGCATATCTATTGCCTCATCTAATTTTTCTTCCTTCCAAAGCACCATTGCTTTTGTAAGCGTCAGACCATTCTTATCATCGTGTTTTTTTCTTACATTTGCTAAAGCTTCATCAATCTGTAGAGACGCCTCTTTAATCTGTCCAACTTTTAATAATAAAAACGCATAACTTCCACGAATATTTACATTTTTGGCATCATAGTGAACTGCCTTTTCAAGATCAGTTAAAGCACCCTCTGTATCACCTTTTTGAAACCTTCTACCAGCTCTATTGTGGTAATATACCCCTCTATTAAATAGCATGAAGACAATTGCTATTGCTATAATACCAGCCACAATTAAAATAGCCTCTGTTAATCCAAGCATATTCCTAACACCATTAAATATATAATACAACCCTACAGCTAACGCAAATATTTTAAATGATGTTCTTGCACGATTATCCATGTGTCATACTCCTCTGTACTAATTATAATATAAAGATAAAAACATACTATCATTATTTGCTCAGCATTTCAATTCTAGGAAATGTTAAATATAGATTCATTCTGTATTTATTATGATTCTATTATTATTGGTTTATTAGAAAACTTATTATTAGTTTATCAGAAAACTCAAATTATTTTACTGTTGAAGCCTATTCTAGGGGAAGAAATACTTTGAAGCGCGTGCCTACGCCTTGCTTACTGGCAACTTTGATTCGTCCGCCATGGCGCAAGACTATAATTCTAGCTATGGATAGCCCTAGACCATGGCCACCCTTTTCACGTTTTCGTGAAAAGTCAACTTGATAAAAACGGTCAAATATACTGGATAAATCTTTTTCGGGTATTCCTTTACCGGTATCCTTTATGGTGATAATCCCATAGCCATCCTCTTTAGTTAGTCTTAAAGTGATTTTACCGCCTTTTTCAGTATACTTAATGGCATTATCAACAAATACCCTCAAGGCCTGCTTTATTCTGTCCCTGTCACCGTTAAGAATGATATCAGGCTCAATATGGCTTTCAATAGAGTGCTGGGTTTCAAGCATTTGAGTGTCCCTTGTCATCTCAGTCATAAGCTCACTCATGCTAAATTTCTCTTTGACGAGGACTAAAGTGTCCTTATCGTTCCGTGCTATAAAGAGGAGTTTATCAACTAATTGCTGCATATTCTTAGACTCTTTATTAATGGCCTGGATGGATTCGCGAAGAATTTCCTTATCATCCTTACCCCAACGCTCAAGCATTCTTGCATAGCCCTGAATAACAGCAATTGGGGTGCGAAGTTCATGGGAAGCATCGGAGACAAACTGATTTTGCTTCACATAGGCCTTTTCAATTCTGTCCATCATGTGATTAAAGGTAAGAGCGAGCTCTATTAATTCATCTGTAGAATCACTTACATTAAGCCTTAGGTTCAAATTTTGCGATGATACATTATTAGCCTTTACGACTAGCTCTTCTAAAACCCCTAGAGCCTTTCGAGTCATATAATTGCCTCTAAGATATACAACTCCAGTGGCTATTAAAAACATTGCTATTGCAGCCGCACCAATAACTACTACTTCAAATAGAAAAACACTGATGTCACTATAGATAATAAGGACTAAGTCCTGTCCCTCTATCCACAAACTCTTTTCAAAAGAAATATAGAATCTTTCATGCTTTCGTTGCATTCCTATATACGGTCTGTTGGGTATGTCAAGATTCTCTTCAGAATATTGCGATGACGAAGCTAAAAGCTCTCGATCTTCGTCTATAATTGCAAACCGGCCTTCTTGTATAGAGTTAACCTGTTTTATTAGTTCTGAAATACTATTATTTTCTTTAATTTGATTTATAGAAGGCTGAATTTTATATAACATAGATAAAACAGTGAAGATCATTATCAACACAAAAATAACCACCAATGATATCGATAACCATGTGGCAAACATGCTATTGTAGAAAGATGAAATTCTTAAAGCTAGCGATGAATGCAGCTTTTTTTGTCTCTTTTTAGTCTTGGCTTTCAAATATATAACCTACCCCGCGAATAGTCTTTATAAAAGGAATTCCGTATTTTTGATCAATTTTGCTTCTAAGATAACGAATATAAACATCTGTAACATTAGTATCACCAATAAAATCATAGCCCCAAACATTTTCAATGAGCTTTTCTCTGTCTAGAACTATTCCTCTGTTCTCCATAAGATATAAAAGTAAATCATATTCCTTTTTAGATAGGAAGACTTCTTCACCATCATATGTTACCTTATGCTGCAATTTATTAAGGATAAGCTTTCCAGCAGAGATGAGTTCTGGCTGACTTTCCTTACTAGCCATAGTTTTTCTTTTTAAGGTCGCTCTAATACGCGCCAATAGTTCCTCTATAGCAAATGGCTTTGTTATGTAATCATCTGCCCCACTATCTAAACCGGTTACCTTATCAGAAATATCATCCTTGGCAGTAAGCATAATAATGGGTATGTTAGAAAATTTTCTAATCCTGCGGCATACCTCGATGCCACTCATCAATGGTAACATCAAATCCAGAATAATTAAATCGAAATCCCCTTCTTCAGCCTTTTCGAGACCGTTTCTTCCATCATAGGCTATTTCGACCTCATATCCCTCATGTTTGAGCTCTAGTTCAATAAAACGAGCAATTTTACTTTCATCTTCAACCACTAAGATCTTCTCTGCCATATACAATACCTCCTTCAACTGCAATAGCGCCTTGAGTGGGGAAAGCACTGCTTTCCCCACTCTTGACGCCTTTATTTAAAAACTCTCCTGAGCTGTCTATCGGTTATTCTTCATTATTCCACTGTATATTCGTTAAAGCCCTCTTCTTTATCTTCTTCATCTTCAGGTTTAGAAGATGCCGTCTCTGTGGCTTTTGTTATATTAGTCTGCACAGGCACTAGGTTATAATCGTTCTTCTTACCAGCATCGGGATTTTGATTGGCGCTGGCCTCTCGATTGGTATCTGCATATTGGCTATTGCCTGGATTTTGGTTGCTTTGTGTACCTTGATTATTGCCGGCGTTTTGATTGGTGTTTGTATCTTTGTTATTGCTATATCTTTGATTGTTACCAGCACTTTGATGCCTTTTGTGTTTGTGTTCCTTACTACCTACCTTGCTATTAGTTTTTTCACTAATATCTCGGAAGATAGAATGAACATTTACACTTTCATTTTTTATATTCTCAATAGTAACTTTATAACCTATCATTATCAAAAGAACAAAGAATAGAACAGCCAAAACCCCTAGGGGTATTAGTAGAACAAGCAATATTATAGGGAATGTAAATAGCTTAGAATCCTTATCATGTATTACAATTCTTGTGTCAAAGCCTTTTTGGATAAGGTCTGCTATCTTCATTTCAAAATCATCCTTATTCTTTTTATGCTCTCGCTTACTACTGCCAGCTTGTTTTGTTCTTTCAAAGTCAATTATAGCATCTAAAATGTCACCGTCATTCTTTTCGAGAAAATACTTTGCATCTTCATAGCTGGAGTTAGTTCGTTTTCTAAACTCATCAATTTGTTCTATTGTTATCATATTGCACCTCCCCGCCATAAGCGGCCTTTAGTTATTTTCCCGTATCTTGCTCTTTATTCTTTCAACAAAGGTAGCAACATTTACATTTGGGTCAGAGATTTCAACAAAGCTGAATCTATAACCTAATATTAGCATAACAATGGCTACTACCAGCAAAATATGCCACGCTAATCCAAAAACCAAAAGTAAAATCAATGGTATTTGGAAGGTCCTTTCGGATTTATCCGCAACAACAAGTTTTACATCTATAAGCTTTTGTACCACCCTTATAAGACCATTTAACACGCGGCCGCCTTTATTATTAGTATTACGTCTTTGTCCATAGTTTGTTCTTTCCTTTTCGTAGGCAATAACGGCTTCCAAAAGATCTCCGTTAGTTCTCTCAAGGTAATATTTTGCCTCATCATAGCTGGCGTTTGTTCTTTTTCTGAACTCATCAATTAATTCAAATTCCATTATTAGGGCACCTCCGATTTATTTTGCTTTAATACTTTACATTTTCAATTGTAATGGTTGATTATTAGGCGTCCCTGTCAGATAAATTAGAGTTCTATTAAAAACCTGTACAAATTTATTAATCAAATTAGTCAACCAAATTCAAAATTCTTCTAAGACCCGTTTTATCTAAGCGATATATTTCATCACAAACCTCTTCAATATATTTTCTATCATGAGAAACAGATATTATGCATCCTTTAAAGCTTTTCAAGGCCTGCCTTATCTCTGGGCCCGATAAAGGAGACATGTTTCTTGTAGGTTCATCTAATATTAATACTTCTGATTCATCTAGAATCATCTTAGAGAAATACAACTTGGCTCTTTGTCCGCCCGATAAATCTTCAACAGGGTGAAACATTTCTTCCTGTGTAAAATTCATGCTGCCCAGATAGGTCCTGATTGTAGTTAACTCAGATTTTGAGCCAATCTTCGAGAGGAATTCTACAGGATTTTTCTTAGGATCCATCATTTCAAAATAATCTTGGGGCATGTATCCATACTTAATATTACTATCCATTAGATATCGGAGGATATATCTAATAAGTGTGGTTTTGCCTGAACCATTTGCACCTACAATACACATTTTCGTGGCGCCATAGACATCTAATTCAATCCCCTTACTAAGAATTTTATCACCAGCGATTAGTTTATCAAGTTTTAATTCTATAATTTTTTTACTATTAGGGATGGATATTTCATCTCCAAAACGAACAAGAATGCTATCTTCATAGTCAGGCTTTTTGGCCATATTCTCTTTTTCCCTTTCGTATCTGTGCCCCATTGACATAATACTGTGCATTTTCTTTTTTAATAGCCTTCCACCTTGGGGATCTTTCCGGCTAATACTGTTTTGCTCATGCTCCACCTTCTGATATATTTGCCTGTATCTATCCATTTTCTTGTCATACTGATCCTTTTCCTTTTTAGCTAACTGTTCCTGACGATTGATAAGATTATTGCGATTTTCAATATATTCAGAATATCCAACACCAGCAATTGTGTATTTAGGCTCAGTCTTCCTAATTATCTGCTCTATGTGGATAATGGTATTTGCACATTTATTTAGCAGTGTTTCATCATGGGATACAAACATAATAGGGATAGATTGGCTCAATATAAACTTTTCAAGCCATTTTATAGAGGCTAAGTCTAAGTCATTGGTCGGCTCGTCTAAGAGCAAGAGCGTAGGATTTTTCATCAATAAACATATTAGCTGAAATTTGATTTTTTCTCCGCCAGAAAGGTTATATAGATAAATATCCTCTGATATTCTGTCCTCATTAAACTCTATCTCATCTAGTAGAGAATAAAATAATGCATAATCAAAATCCTCTAAGCTAACCTGCTTGTTTAAAAAATCTCTTGTTGAAAAATGTGAATCTTCCGCATTGATTTGTTGTGGGAGGTACCCAATTATCTCCCCCGTTTTCGATATCTGACCACTTATCTCTACATATTCGAAAATTAAATCCTCATTGTAGATTGCCTTTAAAAGCGTGGACTTACCGTTCCCCTCTTCGCCTATAAGCGCAACCTTTTGTCCGGGCGACAACGAAAAGGAAAAATCCTTTAATAGAACTCGTAGGTCTTTTATCATGTATAAACTTAAATTTTTTATAACTAACATATAGCCTCCCAACTATGGCGCCGTAAAACAAAAGAGGGCTTGCCCCAAAATAATCAGTCATCTTGAGACAGCCCTTTACATCCAAAGAAACACAGCAAAGGCTATGAATATAAAAGAAGGCATATGACTATTTATTCAATACGGCAACCAAAAAACTCGTCCTATTCTGGACGTGGAAATTTAGTATTAAACTAACCATATTGATTAAAAAACCATGCTGTTCCTCCCTTTTTTTTATAAATAAATTTTAGCATGAATTTAATAGCAAATCAATAACCGTAAAATGTTATGCTTTTATTTACGCAAATATAATTATGCACCAGATCTCTCATAATTATATCATGATTGAAATGGTGCATAATTTCGTTCTTTTAATTTATGTATGATAAATATTTACTTAGCCTTTTTAGGAATCTTTAAAAATGCCATGAGAACCAATGTTATTATGCACCCTGCCGCTGCTGTAATAAATGAAGATGTATATGTCCCCGACGCTTTTAGTACATTAGATAGGTTTTGGAATATGAGTGCGGACGCACCAAATCCCACCATAATACAGCCGTAATTGAAACCCATGTGCTTCGTTCCGAATAAATCTGCTGTGGTTGCCGCGTATACACTTGACGAACCACCGAAGCTCAATGCTATGGCTGCAACACAAACCAAGAACAGTATCCCCTCAGCAAATGTCATAACTAACGCGGAAACCAGGGTTATAATTGTAATTAATACTATTGCTCCTTTTCTTCCTGCAAAGTCAGAGAACCAAGATATCAATAGGCGCCCACTTGCGCTGGCTATACCCGTAAGCATTACACCAAATGTGGCCATGCTTTCTGTAAGTCCTCGTTCGACACCCAAAGATTTTAACAAGGGGTTTAATATAAAATATGCAGGCAAAAGGAAAAACATTGAGAATGCAATAAGATAAAATTCTTTTGTTTTTAGTATTTCAGCAGTCGTATATTGTTTTTGAGTATTTACAGGTGAACTATCTTGTTTAGTCTCAGGTTTTGTCTCTGGATTTGAAAGAAATAGAGAACAGAATGAGCATACAACAAAAAATAGAATCCCAAAAAACATAAATGTTTTGGGCACACCCCAATTTGCAAGCAGTGTTTCTGTTAAAGGTGCAAACAGCACAAGGGAAAAGCCAAAGGCTCCTACCATCATACCTGTCGCAAATCCACGTTTGTCAGGAAACCACTTTTGAACCACTGATACTGTGGTAGTGTAGACAGCGCCTACACCAAGACCACCTATTACTCCATAGAAAACATACATAAGCCAAGGTGCCGACATGGGCGTAAATCCACTTAAAACCATGCCTAGGCCTAATAGAAAGCTCCCAGCTAGTGCAACAGGTTTAGGTGAATACTTGTCTTGTAAATAACCACCTACTATTATTCCAACAACAAACATCGCAAGCATAATCGAAGATGTTATTGAGGCACTATCAGAGGCCCAAGACAGATGCTCAGAAACAGGCCCTTTAAACACGCTCCACATGTAAAGTATACCCGCGCACAGTTGAATAATCATCCCCATAATAAGTATAAGATATCTGTTTTTTACCGTCGTCTTTCCTACCATACTACTCTTCATTACCGTTCTACTCCTTATTATTTAATTTTAAAATAAATCGCTTTAGAATCTGCGATTATTAAACTAATTAAAAGACATTCATCTTTAATTCAAATCAATAAGCTTCGCGGTTATACCTTCAAGAATATTTAATTCATTAACTAACTTTTCTACCTCTTCTTTTGTCCCACAGGGTTGCAACACAATAAGCCCGTCATTTGCACATGCATCTTCGCTTACTTCATGTAATCCCAAACGGGTTTTAATCTTACATCCGTTTTGGGTTAGTGTTTTTTGAAAAGCCAAGGCATTATTAACTCTGTTGTCCATGCGAATTCCAATAATATAATAACAAGACATAAGAATACCCCCTCATTTATCATATTCAAATTAATATATATCATTTTATACCATTTAATAGTCAAAAGCTATCCCATTTTACCCATATGATTCTTTTGACGAAACATTGATACTGTCCAATATCACAGAAGTCTACAAACCTTACCAATCCTGCATGGGACATTCTCATTCAATATATATTATTTTTTCTTTATCCGGTTCATGAGGTTCCTTCGCTGTATT
>CAYMAE010000006.1:0-5861 GCA_964388375.1 uncultured Ruminiclostridium sp. | reverse complement strand
ATTCAATATATATTATTTTTTCTTTATCCGGTTCATGAGGTTCCTTCGCTGTATTTGGATAACCTATTAATACCGAACAACCAAATTCATAACCATCTGGAAAATTCAATCTTTTACAGAACTCTTCAGCACGATTACTATTATCTAAGACCAATCTAGTTAATCCACAAATAACACTACCCAATTGAAGGGATGTTGCGGCCAGTGTGATATTCTGACAAACAATACCACAATCAAGAACGGCCGAATCATGGTGTTTTGATTCGATTGGAACTATAATCATGCAGGGCGCACCGTAAAACAATCTACCGCCACGTCCCATGATTCTATTGTAGGTAGATTTATCTTCCATCCCCGCAAGATAGGACATTCCTTCAAACTCCATGTCACTTATTAACTCTTTATTCTTAACAACAATAACTCGCCAGGGCTGGATGTTCAGGGCACTCGGCGCCTGTATTGCCGCTTGAGCTATTGCCTGCAACTTTTCATCTTCCGGCATTTCTTCTTTAAAATCGCGGCAAGCGTACCTAGCTGACATTGCTTTCAATATTTCATTCATGACTTACTCCTTTGCATCTTTTATTTACTTAGTCCCAAATAAGGTCTACCGATACTGCTTTAAAAATTCCGTCGCCACGGTCTTTATAAGTTGAATAATAAGAATTTTTAGAGTCAAGCATCTCCCTAGTGACAGCTTCACCCTGGTCTGTTACCGAACGAGTTTCCGCTATTATATATTCGACTTCCGGATTTACTTTTATTTTTTCAGGTAATGCAGCAACATTATAACTTTCTCTATTAATCAATGTATGCTCTGCCCCCATCTGGATGATGTCTATCTCAGATGGACTATTCTTTGCGGCAACACTTATAGTAGCCTTAAAGGTTTTTTCTTTTTTTTCACCATTTTCAGTTATAGTGTGTTTTTCTTCGATGCTCTGAGTGAAAACATCTCCTTCAGCTCCTTCGCCAAGCAACATTCCTTGCCCCGACTTAAGATATATTCGATTATCACCACTTTGATATACAGGATTGATATATACCGTTGTCAAGTCGTTCGGATTAACGTAAATGGTTCCCTCAAGCGTTGTATTGTCACCAATAGTAGCATGTGAATCGCAAACTGAATCATTTGAAGATGTGGTGCTATAGGTAAAACCGTCCTTGTCAGTAATGCTAGCTATGAAAAATGGCTCTCCATCAAGGTTTTCAAATACATATTCCCACATCTCAGACTCTTCACCAGTTTCTTCATTTGTCAGAACTTTTGACTTAAATTCCGCGTAGAATCGCCCATCATAACGCTGATCATTATAATCAAGATTAATTGTGCCCCCGTTAAAAGAGGAGAATTGATCGTTTAAATACCCTTCCATATCGAAAAGGTCCACATACTCTGTGGTAATAAAAACCCCGACTAGCTCATCAGGTTGCCCCACATTGCCACCCTCTCTTGCAAGCTGGCAGCCGCTAAGTGAAAATGCAATAATAATAGCACAGCATATACAAATGATTCTTTTACTCATTACCATCTTCCTCCAAATTACCATCAAACTTCAATATGTCCCCAATATCACAATCGAGGTAGTAGCAAATTTTATTAATTGTTGAGAAGCGTACACCCTTGGCTTTACCACTTCTCAAAATGGAAAGATTAGCCTCTGTGATTCCAATTAGGCCACAGAGCTCTTTCGAAGTCATCCCACGTTGCTTTAATATTTCTTCTAAGAAAACACGAATTGCCATTATCTATTCCATCCTTATATGATACTGTCATTGTCGCTTTTTAGTGCTTTAGCTTGCTCAAAATATTTAGCAAATAGCATTATAACCAGCATAAATACCACTGACAGTAACGGTATATTAAGCGTGTAATGGCTTGCACGTATAAGTGAACCAAGTGCAAGCTGAAATACATTCACTACTATCTGGGACAACATGATTACAAGCACAGCAGTTCGACATACTTTACTGATTTCCTGTGCCGATATCGTCACCTCTTCACTATATAAATCTTTTTCTAAGGCATCAGCAAGTCCAAATCCAAGAAATATGATAACAATATTCAAAGCATAGGGTAATATGGCTACCAGATACTGGATTACAAGAAAAACATAACTAAGAAAAAGCTCTCCCCCTGCTCCTGTATTTCCAGCAGCAAGTAGTTTAAATGAGTCTTGTAGCCCTATAAGCCCAGAACCAAAAATTCCATAAATGAGAGCAACGCAAACAACGCCCAGTAAAATTTTTAAATATCGCAGTATAACATCTGTTCCACATTGCAAAAACTTGCGCAGAACACGTATAATAATGTATCCGGCAATCACAGAATACACTACGGCTCCTATAAAAGCCTTATTTGCAGAAATCATTTCTACGGCTCCAAAATGCCTTGCAATATCAGCAGGGTTAATCATCATGTAGATTACAACAAATAAAATTAAGCTAATTAGTACAAGTAGGCCATCTTCAATATGTGCCTTATTTTTTCTTCTTCTAATAATCAGATATATTATAGGTATAATGCAAAAGGCAATATATATTGAAATGGCAGCTATATTACTAGATGCCCCAGAGAGAGATAGCATTCTAAGCCCCGCTCCAATTTGCTCAAACGGAAAGGCCATAATGGATATAAATGAATACTCTAGGCTTTCCATGCTAAACGCAAAGATAATGCATATTATCGCTTCAATTATTAGAATGAGGCGAAGGCGATTATGTTTCATAACATTCCTCCATAATTATTGTTTTTCGATAATTAAATTATAGCATAAAATTATCGTTTGTCAATAATTATTTTGATAAACTTGTGAGGTTTTATTTGTATACCCAGATTCAAAAAGAAAGTTTTCACAGTAGAAAACAGTCTTCACTCTGATATATATTTTGATGAGCCCGATAGATATCAGATAGAACTATATAGTTTTATGGATATGCTTGATTTCTAAGCCTATAACCACTAACCATTCGTTAAGGGTTTATGCTTTGTAGAAGCCAACGCAAATCCAACTCCAAGTAGGGAAACAATCACATTAGCTATAAGCATTGTGCCCATACCCGCAAGCTGTAGCAGCCATCCACCTAAAAGACTACCTATTACCGTGCCTGCTGCCATCATGCTACCCATATATGCCTGGCCCGTGGTTTGATCTTCCTCTTTGATACTCTCCGAAGTATAGTAAACCGACGCTGAGGCAAATATTGCGAAGCTGAACATTTGTGTGAACTGTGTTAAATAGAGCATTATAAGGCTACTTGAGAGAGCATATAGGATGGCTCTAATCGCATAACCAACACTCGCTATCAGCATTAAAGTCGCCGGGCGAAAACGTTTTATCAATTTAGAGAAGCTAAACAATACCGGCACTTCTACAATAGCCTGAATAGCCAGAGCGACACCTAGTTGGCTGCTGTCTCCACCAAGTGATTGGATAATCTGCAATAGATATGTAGTTGCAATATTGTGAGAAGTAAGCATCATCAAAGCTGCTAGAAGCATTATTACAAACACAGGATAGCGAAGTAAGAAGGCCTTCTGCTTAGACTTATCTTTGGGTATCTTTTTAACTACTTCATTAGTAGGTGGCATTCTAAATATGACAATAATGAAGAAAAAGGTTATAGCTATTCCGCATATTGGCACGACCTGAGCACCGAACTTCTGTGCAAGCGCTCCTATGAGTAGTGCTAACACGGCATACAGGCCCGATCCAATGCCTCTCGCTACGCCAAAATTGATATATTCTCCAGCTTGAGTGTAATAGAAATTTGCACTGTTGATGAAAGGCATAATAATATTGCCAAGTAGCAGCAATGCTCCAATAAATACTGCTCCTACCCATTTTCCAGGCACGAACGGCATAATAATGCACAATACCAGAAATGGTATTGCCAACATCAGTATCATGCGTCGCCATGTAATACGAGAGCTTCGGTCACAAATGCCCCCAAGTATTGGCTGTAAAAGTGCTGCCAGGGCTCCGAATAAAGCTGTCACCGCCCCGATACCTACAGTTCCAATACCACGATCCTGAAGGTACAGGGAAATGAAGCCTGTGCCTATGCAAAACATCATCCAGAATAAGCCTTGCGTCATTTTATATTTGTTATTTATAGATACTTTCACGATTACTCACCTCAATAGGTTTGAATCTTCAAAACTAAATGATATATTATCATCCTTTATGTAATCGTGCTACTCTTTCCTTTATACTATTTTCAAACTCCTCATCAGAATACGAAGAATCTCTTGTACCTTCTATTATTTCTAGCTGCTTTTTCTTGCTAAAACCTGATAGAACTAATTGATAGGATTTATCCAATAAATCCTTTAACAAATCATCTGGTACTTCTCCATCTGCCTTAATAGAATTCCAATGCAGTTTATTCATATAATATCCCGGAATGATATCCTCATATTGATTCCTTAAAAAGTCTCCTTCGGCTGGTTCCAATTTTAGGGTAATATAATAAGGTTGATTATTATCCCCTAAGCAAACAGCAGCAAACATTTTTCCACTAATCTGATAACGAATCCAATTACACTCTTTTTGTAGATCCTTAGTAACACCTTTTTTCCCTAATAAGAATTCATCAATCCATACATATCTCATGAAACGGTACCTCACTTATACTTTTTTCTCATATTCTCTATGTTATTTAATGAGCAACAAAAAATTAAGAAATATGCTTCACTTGTTCTATCACTTGTCGTTTTCGAATTATAACATGACATAATTATAAAAACTACTACTACAAAAGCAAAAACTTGTCTGTCTTTAATCTTTTAAATCATACATGATACGCAAGGGCCCGTTTTCCAAAAAATGAAACATTATTCATTTTTTACTTGACTTCTTATACCACTCAATTTAAAATTAAGTATGTTTCATGTTGGGAGTTATTATATGCCAAAGATATCCGAAGAATATATTCAAAACAAAAAAACATGATTGTTCGTTCTGCTTATGAGCTGTGTCTATCTATTGGGATTGGAGGATTAGAATATGCAAGTACATGAATTCATCGAAGGAAAGAAACCTGTTATGGTTCTGATACATGGAGTATTGACACCTTGGCAAATCTGGACCCCACAGATTACGGCATTTAAAGAAAAGTATAATGTTTATACTATTGCGTTGAGTGCTCATACAGAAGACATTGCCAGCGAATTTATCTCTGCGACTGCAGAGGTAGAAGAAATAGTACAATATTTCCAAAATCAGAATATTGATACTATAGATGTTTTGTGTGGACTTTCTCTTGGTGGAAAAATTGCTCATGAAATCTGGAAAAATGGCAGTCTTACCATTTCTAATTTAGTACTGGATGGAGCACCATTGGTATCATGTCCTAAAATTGCTGAAAGAATTATGATAAGTAATTACATAAAAATTATTCATCAATCAAAATCACGAGAAGAAAAGGTTTTAATGTCTTTCAACAAACAGTTTTTGCCGGAAAAATATTTAGATAGCTATTTAAAAATAGCAGATTTTATGACTGACAAATCTATGAAAAACATTATACATGCAGCCTTTAATGGCGGTATGTGTAAAGATGTGAATAACCAAAGTAGAATATTATTTATTCACGGAACCAAAGGAAATGAATTTCTGTCCAAAAAATCTGCTACACTTATGAAAAAATATTATCCGGAAACAAAGGTGATTTGCTTTAAAGGAGACTTACATTGCTACAAAGCAATCTATGAGCCCGAGAAGTGGATACAAGTTGTAGATACCTTCTTGCATCAGAGCTGATTCTGTTGTATTCTCTTATCTTCAAAATAATATAGACATTTTATAGACGGTGAAAACGGGAAGCCTTGATACATAAGGCTTCCCGTTGTTCTT
>CAYMAE010000005.1:20955-65585 GCA_964388375.1 uncultured Ruminiclostridium sp. | reverse complement strand
ATCCTGAGGACCCAAAAGACCCAGAAGATCCTGAGGACCCAAAAGACCCAGAGAATCCTGAGGACCCAATAGATCCAAAAGATCCTGTGGACCCAGAGGATTCAAAAGATCCTGTAGCGCCTGGACAATCAGGAGGAGTGAGCATAGCAAATTATCAGATAAGTTATTCACAAGGTAATAGTAACGGGAATGTGGTTATTTCTCATACCGATGCGTTACCAGGCATAAGGGTGAAAATAACAGCAAATCCTAACGAAAATTATGAGCTTTCCAAACTTACGGTGACCGATGCTACTGGCAATGACATCAAGCTGACCGAGGAGGAAAACGGCGCATATACCTTTATTATGCCAGCCTCTAAGGTCAAGGTGGAAGCAAGCTTTGCTGAGAAAGTGGAGCAACATGAAGACATGACGTTTACCGATGTGTCTAGTGGAGCTTATTACTATGAAGCAATAAAGTGGGCATTTAATAATAAAATAACCTTCGGCACTTCTGACACCACGTTTTCGCCAAATAATACCTGCACCCGTGCCGAGACTTTGACGTTCCTGTGGAGAGCTATTGGAAGCCCCGAGCCAAAAAGCACATTCAATCCGTTTGAGGATGTAGATGCGGATGCTTTCTATTACAATGCTGTCCTGTGGGCCGTGGAAAATGGAATCACTGCGGGGACTTCTCCGACAACGTTTAGTCCCGATGCAATCGCAAACCGCAGCCAAGCTCTAACATTCCAATGGAGAGCTGCGGGCCGGCCGAAGAACTCATCGGCAAATCCATTTGAGGATGTTAAGGATTCACATTATTTCGCTGATGCAGTCATGTGGGCGGTAGAAAACTCTATTACATATGGTACAGGAGAGAGCACCTTCAGCCCAGAAGATCCGTGTATCAGAGCCCAGATTGTGACATTCCTGCATCGCTATCTCGGTGAGTAAATACAATCTAACGAGCGTCCGCCGGACTAAGTCTGGCGGACGTAATAATAAATTAGTTTATATTAATTAATTATGCAGCTTAGGCTTTTTTAACAGTAATAGATAAGGGCTATCGTAGACTTTCGACGAAAATATTTAATTACATAAATCTGTTATTATGTAGTATAATCATATACAAGAAAATGCCATGAGGTTAAAGAAGTTGTTAGAACTGATATCACATCTTATCCCTTGACAGGGGATATCCTTTGTGAATATAATTTATTGAATAGAAAATTGAAATAAATGCGATGATTGGACTAGTAGGATTCTTAAGATTATCATTACAGAGAGTTGGGAAAGCGATATCAAGCTTGCTGAAAACCCACATGATGCAGAATCTGAATATCACCCG
Source organism: uncultured Ruminiclostridium sp. (assembly GCA_964388375.1). Classification (GTDB taxonomy): domain Bacteria; phylum Bacillota; class Clostridia; order DSM-8532; family DSM-8532; genus DTU059. Next base: position 64,253 of record CAYMAE010000005.1, on the reverse strand, counting down.
TGAGCAGCAACCTGAAACGGTTTGGGGTTTACCCCATTATTCCTAATAAGGTGAGCCGGTAAGGACCGTTATTCCTATGAGTGACAGTTATAATACAATTGTTTTTATGCTGTAATTTGGGTGGTACCGCGAATAGAGCCTTTCGTCCCAGTGTGACGAGGGGCTTTTTTATATGTTTGTGCTAGCTACCTTAAACTAGCATTAATAAAAATAGACTAAACCAAAACAAGCTATTAATAACAATATAATAATATAGAACTAAAATCAGCCACAGATGTTTAGATAAAGAAAAGAGAGGATTGATAATATGTCAGAGGATTATGGAAAAACACTGAATCTGCCAAAGACAGACTTCCCAATGCGAGGTGGGCTTCCTGAAAAAGAACCCCAGATGCTTAAGACTTGGCAGGATACGGATATTTATAAAAAGCGTCTTGAGAGAAATAGGCTTAAGGGAAAAAAGTTTATCCTTCATGATGGGCCTCCATATGCGAATGGTGGCATTCATCTAGGAACTGCCTTGAATAAGGTTTTGAAGGATATTATTCTGCGCTACTATGATATGAAGGGATATTACACACCCTATATTCCTGGATGGGATACTCATGGCCTTCCCACAGAGCTAAAAGCTATTAAAGAAAAGGGACTTAATCGCCATGAGGTTGGGCCTGTTATTTTCCGTGAGGCTTGTGAAGAAATCGCACGAAAATATTTGGATTTACAACGCGACTCCTTTAAGCGCCTTGGTGTTATTGCTGACTGGGACAATCCATATATAACACTAGAGCCAGAATTTGAAGCAAAGCAAATAGAGGTTTTTGGCCAGATGGCAAAGCTCGGATGCATTTATAAAGGAATGCGCCCTGTTTATTGGTGTCCTACTTGTGAAACTGCTCTGGCAGAGGCCGAGATTGAATATCAGGATGACCACGGAACATCTATCTATGTTAAATTCCCTGTAAAGGATGATAAGGGAAAGTTAAAAGATATAGTTGATACACTTGACAACCTGTATGTTGTAATTTGGACCACTACCACCTGGACCCTACCTGGCAACTTGGCTATATCGGTTAATCCTGAATTTGCCTATGTTGTTGTAGAGGTAAATGGTGAGCGCTATATCATGGCAAAGGACCTTGCCGAAGGTGTAATGAAGGTTAGCGATATAAGTGAGTATAAAATACTTGGTGAAATAATGGGTAGCGAGTTAGAATATATGGTCTGTGCGCACCCCTTCTTAGATCGTGACTCGCTTGTTATAGTGGGAGATCATGTTACTTTAGAAGCTGGTTCTGGGTGTGTTCACACAGCTCCAGGACATGGTGCTGAAGACTTTGATGTCTGCAAGAAATATCCTGAAATTGGTGTAGTAGTACCTGTAGATGATAAAGGGCATATGACCAAGGAAGCCGGACAATTTGCAGGCTTATATTATAAAGCAGCTAATAAGGCTATATTGCAGACACTTAAGGATAGTAACCTTCTATTAGCTGATGAGCATGTTGAACACTCTTACCCACACTGCTGGCGCTGTAAAGACCCCATAATATACAGAGCTACCGAACAGTGGTTCATATCCATCGATAAATTTAGAAAACAAGCACTAGATGCTGTAAAGCAGGTAAGATGGATACCATCATGGGGTGAGGACCGTATCACCAAAATGGTGGAGGACCGTGGTGATTGGTGTATCTCCCGTCAGCGTATCTGGGGATTGCCTATACCTATTTTCTATTGCAAGGACTGTGGTAAGGAAATCATAAATGACGAGACTATAAATGCAATAAAGACTCTTTTTGCGAAAGAGGGTTCTAATGCATGGTTTAAATATGAAGCTAAAGAAATTCTGCCCGAGGGCTATAAATGCGAATGTGGATGTGGCGAATTTGAAAAGGAAAAAGATATTATGGATGTCTGGTTCGATTCAGGCTCCAGCCATATCGCAGTAGCCGAGGCAAATCCTGAACTAGGATGGCCTGTTGATATGTATTTAGAAGGGTCTGACCAACACAGAGGCTGGTTCCAGTCATCTCTTTTAACAGCCACAGCTGTAAGGGGTAGCGCACCATATCGTCAGGTTCTTACTCATGGTTATGTTGTTGATGGACAGGGCCGAAAAATGAGTAAATCGATAGGTAACGGCATTGATCCGATGGAAATTTGTAAACAATACGGGGCTGACATTCTTAGACTTTGGGTTTCCTCAAGTGATTATAAAGTTGATATTCGTATTTCCAATGATATCCTAAAGCAGCTTACAGAGAGCTATAGAAAAATTCGTAATACCGCGAGGTTTATTCTTGGAAATATATGCGATTTTGATCCTAATAAAAACACTGTCGCTTATAGTGAATTAGAGGAGCTGGATAAGTGGGCGCTTCTAAGGTTGAATCAACTCGTAGCCAAAATAGAGAAAGCGTATTCAGAGTATGAATTCCATGCTATGCTCCATGCCATCCATAATTTCTGCGTTGTTGATATGAGCAGCTTTTATCTAGATGTTACTAAGGATAGGATGTACGTTTCAAAACCAGATGATAGAGCTCGCCGTGCAGGTCAGACGGCAATGTATATAATACTTGACACTCTTACAAGGCTCTTAGCTCCTGTTTTGGCCTTTACAGCGGAGGAAATTTGGCAATACCTACCTCATACAGAGAGGGATAATGCTGAAAGTATTATGCTAAATGATTGGCCAGAAGCTAAAGCAGAGTATGAAAATGATGCTCTTGACCAGAAATGGGCCAAGATTTTAGAGGTTCGCGACAGTGTGCTAAAGGCATTAGAGGAAGCAAGAAACAAGAAGCTTATAGGTCAATCCCTGCAGGCAAAGCTAGTTTTAAAGGCTAGTGGGCAGGTATTTGAGCTTCTTAAAGCAAACCTAGAGATTTTACCTACTGTATTTATTACTTCCCAGGTAGAGCTTAAAGAGAGTACTAATGAAGAGGTTGAGGTTGAAGTATTAGGAGCGGACGGTGAAAAATGCGATCGTTGCTGGATTTATTCAACAACAGTAGGCCACGACCATGACCATCCTACCTTATGTGAACGTTGTAGTAAAGCTATATAATAATTTCTAAGTCAGAATAATAATAGGGGTAGCCAAAGGCGGCCCCTATTTTAGTAAAAACATAAATTAGATATATGTATCGACTTTAGCACCGAAATGTCCAGACATGAATTTATTCATCTTCTCCTTAAAATAATCAGGCTTTTGAGATTCACCTTTTGTTACCGTTGTTGTTTTGCCACCGGCAGAATAGGCCCTGCCACATTCAGGGCAGGTATCAATATAGATTTGAACAGATTGGGATACTACCCTTCTATCGTTTCTGGAGGCTTTAGCCTGCTCTCGTGATACATGCTCCTGCTCATGGGAGGAGACTTTAGAAAAAGAAGCGCCTGGCGCAACACTGGTAGGGGACTGAAAAGAGACACCCGAATCATTTGAGACATCAACATACTTACGGCTTTTGCAGGTCTGGCATTGGGTTGTTTCATTAGATTTTTCGAGATTAAGAACACCAGGCTCTTTATTAATTTGCGCAAGTGAATTAGCAGGTTCTTGGAGTGAGCCTGCTTGATTATTCTTGTTCATATACATCGAATAATTATTAATGCTATTCCCTTGCAGGGTAGGAGCCTTAAGATACATAATAATCTCTCCTAATCAGAGGGTTTATATAACATTACCAACAATCACATATATATTTACCCTATCTGATATAACTATAATCCAATAATAATATATCATATAGGATGTGGTTTTATTTAAAGTTAAACATTTCACCTGTTACATTGTTTTGATGATACATTAGAAGTACGAGGTCGGCATCTGAGTTTTCGATGATTGTATAAAGGCTAATGTCGGTTAATCCTCTGATATCAACGATTTCACTGGTGTTAAATACATGGAAAAACATATCTGTCATAGGATTTTGCATGGAGTCTTTAATTATTAGAATCTTTGTGTCAAGTAGGGAATCATCATTCACCATTTTATAGTAACCAATATTTTTGGTGTAGACGCTATCATAGGTCTGCCCCTCGGGTAGTGGCTCACCTTGAATGGAGCCTTTGTCTAGGGAATACTCATCACTGTTGTAGTTAGAATAGTAGCGAATCAGGCTTTCTTCATTATTAAATACTGGTATAAGTTCATCAGTTGAAAATATAAAGGAATATCTTCTGTTGAGATCGCCTATATAATTGTCATCGATATAGATATAGTCAAAGCCGTCCAGGTTAGAAACTAAAGTAGATGTATTATGCTCATCAATCAGGTTTTCATTAATAAGCCAGTCAATAATATAGACAAATGCTTCACCTGCACCTTTTGCATTCCAATGAAAATCAGATTTAAAAAAGTATGACTCTATGTCTTCAATATTGTGATCTTTATATGCATAAAAGGCATCACAGGTCTTAATGTCGGGTTGCAACTTCTCAATATAGTTGTTATAGTTTTGCACACTATAATCAGTTTGCAGATAGGCAGGAAGCATATAGTTATAAATATAGGTTTTATACGGCAGGGCAACATACCCAATTTTTTTGCCATGTGATGAAATGAAATCCATAAGTTCATTTGTTTTTTCAGCACTAAGGGCTATATCATTTTTTGAATACAGGTATTCAATAGGTAATATAAAATCATCTAAAATATATAAATCTCTTACTTTGATTTTGCCTTGAGATAGCTCTATGTTGCTGTAGAGCTCCATAAAATTCTCTCGAAAAGGAAAGTGATCGTTATAGTACTTCTCTAAGGATACAGGAAGGCTTTTTATATTTTGCTTCGATATTTCAGGAAATGGTGCTAGATAGCGGTTTTCACTCTCGCTTTTTGCTTGCTTAGGATATACAAAAAAGGCTATAAAGAAGAATACCGTAATCAATAGCAACGGGATAATTATTATAAGATTATATTTTCTTGAAGTATTATTATTCTGATTCATAGTACCACCTAAAACCTAAAATATATAAACGGGTTATAGCTTGAGTTACCCAAATACATAATAGAAATTAAAAATAAAATGCTAAGCGCAATTCCTGCGATATACGGGAAAAAGGATTTATTAGACATATGCTGATATAGCTTTTTAATAATGGGAGTACAGGCTAAAATTGCCACAAAAAGCAGGATGTAATTATCGTGTAGCATAAGAAGAGGATGTGTATAATCTACAGTTATGCCGATACCAAAGAGCCTCTTGAAATATAAAAGTGCATGCGTAAAGCTATCAGTGCGGAAAAAAACCCATCCTAATACCGATGCAAGAATAAGATATAAGTGACTAAAAAACTGTGGAAGCTTGTTAAGGAGGCTTAAAAGGAACAGACGCTCTAGTGCAATTAAAATTCCAAAATACAACCCCCATAATATGAAATTCCAGCTAGATCCATGCCAGAGACCTGTCAAAAACCATACGATAAATAAATTGCGATAATTGGCGAACAGTGATTTACACCTGCTTCCGCCTAATGGTACGTATACATAATCTCTAAAAAAGCTTCCTAATGAAATATGCCACCTTCGCCAGAATTCTCCCACCGACTTTGAAATATAGGGATAATTAAAGTTCTCACCAATTTCAAATCCAAACATTCTACAAAGGCCTATGGCCATATCAGAATAACCCGAAAAATCAAAATATATTTGCAAGCTGTAGCTAATAAGTCCAATCCAGGCAGACAACATCCCAAATGTACCACTCTTAAAATTGAAGATATTATCAGCTATTAGCGCTAAATTATTAGCTAAAATAACCTTTTTAGCCAATCCTAATATAAATTTTACGACGCCACGACGGAATAGACTTAGCGAGTGTTCTCTATTTTCTAACTGCATATATATATATGAATATTTTACTATAGGACCGGCTGTCAATTGGGGGAATAAGGAGATATAGAGAGCAAAATTAATAAAATTCTTCTGTACCTTAACCGTACCCTTGTTTAAATCAACAAGATAGGTTATCACTTTAAATGTATAGAAGGATATGCCCAAGGGGAAGGCAACCTCCGGTACGGGAATATTTATTGAGAGAAAACTATTAATATTTGTTATTAGAAAGGGCAGGTATTTAAATGCAACTATAAGCCCTACATTAAATACTATGGAGAATATAAAAAATAGCTTTTTAGGGCGTGTACTATTGCTTATAATAAGACCAAAGAAATAATTAATAAGAACTGATATGGGGAGTAATAGGATATAGGAAGGCTCTCCCCAGGCATAAAAAAATAGGCTCACTAAAAGAAGAAAAATATTCTTATTCCTAGTGTAGGGTAATATATAATAGCCTGCCAATGTCAAAGGCAAAAATAGAAAAATAAATATTAAGCTGCTAAATATCATAGAATACCCTTATTCAACTTTATTTTATCTCATTGTATCATACTAGTATGAATGCAAAACAGAAAAATAAATTTCTGCTCCACATTTTTTGCTGTCTTAATCATCATAGTATATAATTTATTATATAGTTTATATGTATTATAGGAATACTATAGTGAGCGCAAGTATTTAAGTGTTTCTGAAAATAGGACATAAGTATTTTAAAATAATTATGTGGTGAGGTGTTGAAATGATAGATTGCGGTGAGCTAATAATTAAGCTCAGTAACATTAGGGCTCTTTCAGGAAGGGAAAATGAAGCAAGCGATGTAATAGCCGAAATTTTTCAAGATTACTGTGATGAGGTTTATATAGATGCTTTTTACAATGTTGTAGGATTAAAAAAGGGCCAATCCGCAGAGGCTAAGAGCGTTTTAGTTACAGCCCATTACGATGAGATTGGACTTATAGTTACTGATATTGAAGAAAGCGGTTTTTTACGATTTGCACCCGTTGGTGGTGTCGATGTCAAAACTATTGGAGCAATGGAGGTAACAGTTCATGCAAAGCGTGACCTTTTCGGTGTTATAGGTGCTAAGGCCCCTCATCTAATTGCCCCTGAGGATAAAGATAAGGCAGTGAAGTTTGAAGATATGAGGATAGATATAGGCTTTAGCGGCGAAAAGGCTAAGGAGCTTGTTACAATCGGGGATATGGTATCTTTTAATAGCCCTGCTAAAAAGCTGATGAACAATAGAATAGCGGGAAAAAGCCTTGATAACAGATGTGGCGTTGCAGCCTTGGTAGAGATACTTAAAGAACTTAAAAGGCTTAATCATGATGATGATGTTTATGTTGTAGCTACTGTTCAAGAGGAGCTAGGGCTAATCGGAGCAATTTGTGCATCATATAAAATTGATGCCGATTTAGGTATTGTCATTGATGTTTGTCATGGTGATATGCCTGGTACTCCCGTAGATTCAAGTTTTCCTTTGGGAAAGGGTACAGCTATTGCGGTAGGCCCAATATTAAACAGAGAGCATGTGAAGGGGTGTATAAAGCTTGCCAAGGATGAAAGCGTTCCTTATCAAATTGATCCTGAAAACGGCGATACAGGAACAGAGGCTGCGGCTCATGCAGTTACCAAGGAGGGCATCCCTGTAATACTTCTTTCTATACCCTCAAAATATATGCATACCCCCGTTGAAATGATATCTGTTGACGATGTAATAGCTACAGGCAGACTGGCTGCACGTTATATAGCAGGGAGGGCTTAATGATGAATGAAGCATATGATAACTTAAAAAAGCTTACTTCTATTGATGGTGTATCAGGTGAGGAGAAGCCCGTCAGAGATTACATCATCTCAAAGATAAAGGATCATGTTGACAATTACTATATAGATAATATGGGGAATTTGATAACCTTTAAAAAGGGTACGGGGCATGGTCTTAAAGTAATGCTCGATGCTCATATGGACGAGGTTGGCCTCATGGTGACACACATTACTTCCGATGGATTATTAAAATTTCAAACTGTTGGAGGAATAGAAGGAAGGATCTTAGTTGGAAAGCAGGTTAGAATAGGTGATGATGCTATCCCTGGTGTTATAGGCTTAAAACCCATACATCTTCAAGATAAGAAAGAAAGAGCCTCAGCTGTCGATAAAAAACAACTGACAATAGATATTGGTGCTAAGGACAAGGAACAGGCTGAATCTCAGGTTCAAATAGGAGATATGGTTGCCTTTGCCTATGACCCAGTTGAGTTTGGGGATAATAAGCTTATGGCCAAAGCTTTAGATGATAGAGTGGGCTGTGCAGTTCTTATAGAGCTTTTGAAACATATCTATGAGTGTGATTTATATGGCTGCTTTACCGTTCAAGAGGAAGTGGGTTTAAAAGGTGCCAAGACTGCATCCTACCAGATTATGCCTGATATTGCTTTAATATTAGAGGGTACTACCTGTTATGATGTTCCGGATACAAAGGAGCATAACATGAGTACTGTGTGCGGTGATGGGCCGGTTTTGACTCTTATGGACCGTACAGTAATTACTAATAGAGATCTAGTAGCAAATATAATAGATGTGGCAAAGAAAAATAAAATCCCTTATCAATTTAAAAGAACAACCGCCGGAGGGACAAATGCCGGCAGAATTCAAGCTAATGCAGAGGGTGTTATGGTAGCCGTGATTGCTGTTCCATGTAGATATATTCATACTCCGGTGTCGGTTATGGATATATCTGATTTTGAAAATGTGTATAGGCTTTCAAAAAAGGTTTTAGAAAATCTTCCGGTATCAATAAATCTCTATCGCGAACAAGGGGGAATAGAAAATGTATAAATTAATTAATAAGTTGACTTGTGCCTTTGGTCCTTCAGGAAATGAGAAACAAGTTTCGGAGCTAATTACTAGTATTATCAAGGGCAAGGTAGATGATATACGAACTGATGCTTTAGGAAATCTTATATGTGTAAAAAAGGGTAACGGGAAAAAAATAATGCTGGCAGCGCATATGGATCAAATCGGTATTATTGTTACCTTTATTGACAATAAGGGATTTGTAAGATTCGGAAATGTTGGTGGACTTCGTCCGCAGGTGATTTTAGGTCAGAGAGTAATTTTCGAAAACGGCACAATAGGTGTTATATGGTATGAGGAAAATATCGGTGACTTAAAGAATTTAAAGCTTGATAAAATGTATATTGACGTAGGAGCAACAAGCAAAGAAGAAGCTGATAAAATGGTCAAGATTGGCGATATGGCAGTCTATGATGCTGAAACGAAGCTTCAAAATGGAAAGCTTATATCAAAGAGCATGGATGATAGAATAGGCTGTGCCATTCTTCTACAATTGGCACTAAATGCCCCCAAGACTAATAATGAAATCTACTATGTGTTTACTACCCAAGAAGAGGTTGGACTAAGGGGAGCTAGAACAGCAGCTTTTGGTATCGTTCCTGATATGGCGCTTGCAGTCGACGTTACAGGAACTGGCGACACTCCTGAAAGTAAGCATATGGCTGTGAGTTTAGGAGCCGGCCCAACAATAAAAATAAAAGATGCTAGCGTTATTGCTCACCCCACGGTGAAAGATAGATTGATCGATTGTGCTAAGACCGCAAATATACCCTATCAATTTGAAATTATGATGCATGGTGGTACCGATGCAGGTAGCATACACACCACAGCAGGTGGTATTCCTTCAGGTGGTGTATCTGTTCCTACTAGGCATGTTCATAGCTCAGCTGAAATTGTGGATATGAGTGATGTAGAAAATGCGGTTAAGCTATTAGAGGCTTTTGTAAAATAGTAAAAATGGGAAGCCATTATGTTGAGTGGCAGTAGTTTTACCTAAAATTATAGTTGAGGCAAAAAATTAAAAAAAATAACATTTTAATTTAGCTTAGCGCCTATTAATAAAAAACAAATAATAGTCCAATACTAAGTGAGTCGAAAGGAGGAGAACGACTCATGAGTATACTGGACAATTTAATGAATGAGAATCCCAAAAGCACTAAAAAGGCTAGTAGTAAGAAAAACGCAGAATCTTCTTTTAAGGAAGAATATTCCGACGAATTGGCTAATGATGTTTCTAAATACGGAATACAATCATACTCAAAATCGGGTGTGACATTTGAGAAAATGTCTGAAAATCAGGCGAAGATCACATATTCGGGATTGCTTCTCAAAAGTGGTGCAGAAGGAATTGATGGTGTTTATGGATACGGAAGCAATCAAAATTGGGAGAATGTTTCTAATATTCCCCTAAACAATGAAATCCCAGGTTCTTTTATGGCAATAGTGCCCATTGAACAAGGGAAGAATGTAAACATTGCCTTTAAAGATTACGCCCAAAACTGGGACAATAACTCAGGCATAAATTATACCTTTGTAAATTAAGGCTAAAAGGGGGGCTATGACCCCCCTTTTTTATAGCCTACTTCCGTTACATCCCCAATCCCTAGCTTCCTCTACGGCCTCATCAGAGGATATGGGAACTTTCCCTTCTCCCATCGTTTCCTTTATTTCGGTAACTGCATTAGTGACATATCTTTTTAAGGTATCTGTATTAACAGCTTTCTTCTTGTCTTCTTTCATCTAACCGCCTCCATCTATAGTTTTATCGATATGTATTAGTTTATGCATAAATTTATATACTGACAGGTGCATTTATAATTGAAATAATGGTATAATTAAATGAATTCAAGGCATAACATTTTCATGAAAGGAGTTTTGCAATGCAAAAGCTAAAAGTATGGTTTGCCTCGTCCGAGGTTGAGCCCTTTGCAAAAACAGGAGGCCTTGCTGATGTGGCAGGATCGCTACCTAAAGCTCTAAGGGAGTTAGATGTAGATATTAGGGTGGTTATGCCAAAATACGGGCGGATTGATAAAGAGTATGCATCACAGATGGAGTTCTTGGGAAGCTGCGAGGTTGAGCTTTCGTGGCGTAAACAGTATTGTGGAATTTATAAGCTTGAATATCGTGGTGTTACCTTTTATTTTCTTGATAACGAGTATTACTTCTTTAGAGAAAGCCTCTACGGCTTGTATGAAGACGGAGAACGATTTAGCTTTTTCTGCAGAGCTATTTTGGATGTTTTGCCTATTATAGATTTTAAACCTGACATCATTCATTTAAATGACTGGCAGACCGGTATGGTAAGTCTTTTGTTGGATGCTCGATATAGAAAGTATGAAAGTGGATTCTATGAAAAAATTCATACTTTATTTACTATACACAATCTTAAATATCAGGGCGTTTTTAATAAAAATGTTTTGGGAGATTTACTGGGTTTGGACTGGAAATATTTCAATGTTGATGGCGTTGAATTCTTTGATCAAATAAACTTTTTAAAAGCAGGACTATCATATTCATCAGCTCTAAGCACGGTAAGCCGAACCTATGCTGATGAGATTAAATATGATTTTTATGGTGAACAGCTACAGGATATTATTCGTCGCCGTTCCAATGATATGTATGGCATTGTAAATGGCATAGATTATCAGGTCAATGACCCAAAAACTGATTCAAGGCTATATGCCAATTACGATATAAATGATTTGTCTGGTAAATATGAGAATAAAAAAGCGCTTCAGAAGGATCTAGGTTTAAAAGTTACCAGCAAGGCACCCATAGTTTCTATTATATCTCGCTTGGTAGACCAGAAGGGTCTTGACTTAGTTGAATACATGCTTCCTGAGCTTATCGGCATGGGTATTCAATTTATAATATTGGGTACAGGTGACAAGCGCTATGAAAACTTTTTTTCATATGCGCAAGGTAGATACCCAGGTATGGTGTCTGCGAATATTAAATATGATGGCACTCTGGCTCAACGGATTTACGCCGGCAGTGATATGTATCTTATGCCATCATTATATGAGCCCTGTGGCTTATCTCAGTTGTTCTCTATGCGTTATGGAACTGTTCCCATTGTAAGAGAAACAGGGGGATTAAAGGATACTGTGGTTCCGTATAATGTTTTCACAAAGGAAGGCACGGGCTTTTCGTTCGCAAACTACAATGCGCATGAAATGAAGGACGCGGTCTGTCGTGCAGTTGAAGTGTTTAAAAAGAAAAAGGTTTGGGAATCATTAGTTAAAACCTGTATGAGCCAGGATTTTTCGTGGCAACATTCAGCCCGGGAATACAAAGTTTTATATGGAGATATGCTTAAAAAGTTTAACTAAAGCTCTGTGTCATTATAGTTACACCCTGCATAATATGAATAAGGCCGAAACAGAACGGGGTGTTTATTATGACTGATTGCTGTAAGCAAGATTGTGGATGCGGTGGAGGCGGTGGAGGCGGAATTTTTGGCGGAGACAATATATGGTGGATAATTATCATTATTGTTTTTATTATATGCTTCTGCCCAGGTATTTTTGATGGAAAAGGCAGCGGAAGATTTGACGATCGTTGTTGCTAAGATTTTTGAAAATCCCCCAATAGAAAATATAGGAGGTCAAACACAGGCCTCCGCTTTTTTTATTTCTAACTAATTAATTGAGCTATTATGTATTCGCTTTTTTCATTGAAAATGCTTTGCATTCTTCTTTGCTGGTATTCTTAACTGTTTGAGATGGCATGGCTTTACCTTTGAAGCCGAAATATCTACATCCATTCGGGTGGTGCTTGTCCCAGGTTATATAAAAGAATTTACACTTTAAACAATTAATTTGATTTCCCATAAGTTCATTTTACCATAATCAGTTTAATGCTAAACAATTTTTTTCAATCCTACTTTACAATAATAGAATCGCTAGACGTATCCACAGATAAAATTTTAAAAAATATGTTGACACTATACAGCTTTCGTTGTACTATTGTATTAGACGCTTAATACAATAGTACAACGAAAGACAATATGCCATGAGACATAAATCACATAAAAGAAAATATAGATTATGCAATGTTAATAGAATATTCATAGTTATTCATTTATACTTGATATAATAAGTTTATGATAATGCAAGATAGTATTAGAAAGGGAGGATGTATATTAGTATGAAAAAGGTAATGTTAATCTTTTTAGTGTTAGTACTTGTTTTTTCATCTAATTTCACTGCTGTTGTGAATGCTGATAGTAGTAAAGATGTATTCATTTTAAAATACGAGGAAATTGAGGACAGAATATTTGAATATAACCTTACTATACAAACAAATAAGATATCGTTAGATTCCGTAAACAAATCTCTGAAAGATTTAAAGGATGTAAAGTCCGGTGCGGAAAGTGATATTACAAAGCAGATTGCTTTAATCGATATGCAAATAGAATACTATCAACATCAGTTGGCATTATTGCAGCCGATTTTGATACCGGGCGGCCTCCAAGATAATAAAGGCGGCGAAACGGGATTTCCCACCGGTGAAGGTGGCGAAAATGAATTTCCCCCCAGCGAAGATTCAAAAAATGAAACAGGAAATGCAGGAAGCTCAGGTGCCGAGAACGATCCTGCGTTATATGCTGCAGTAAATAGTAGCATAGCTTACATAAGTAACGCTTACTTGGTAGAGATGCTATCCTTGGAGGAAAGAAAGGATGCCTTGCAATCGTCAAAAAACTTGAGCAATAGTGAGATTGAATCTAAAGAGCTTACCCTTAACAACTCTATTAATCAATTGACAAAAGCTAATTACCAGATGGTAAAAGAAGCTCAAAGTCTTTTCCTCTTATATCATTCTTTAGACTTTGATTATAAGGATATGGAATTACAATTGCAGCTAAGAGAATCCGAAATGGAGTTTACCAAATTAAAAAGAAATCTTGGAATGGCTAGAGACGAAGAGGTTGAGGCAATTGAAACTGCTATTGAAGACTTAAATACTGCTATTGATAATATAGCGGATCAAAAGAAGGATATATTAGGGCAGTTAAACTATCTTATGGGATGGGAGCAAGATAAACCTTTAAGGTTAGGGCAAGCGCCGAAATTAGCCCACAAAGAGGTCGTGATAGATTATGATGATGACCTAATACAGGTAAAGGATAACAGTTATTCTTGGTTAACCGAACAAAATGATTATGAGTTAAAAAATCTAGCATTCGAGGATGCAAAGAAAAACTATGACTCATCTTCAGATGAGCGCAAGGAGGCCAAATTAGATTTACAAAAAGCCCTTATCTCCCTTAATAATATGGAGAAGGACCTTAAGAAGAATTTTGAAAGTCTCTATGATGATTTAATAGACAAACAAGAGGCCCTGGATTTAGAAGAGGAAGATTTACTAGAAGCAAATGAGGATTATAGGCTTGCTAAGCTAAAGTATAACCTTGGTATGATAAGCGAACTCGAAAAAGAAAATGCCAAGATGCAATATGAGAAGCAAGAGGTTGAACTTAAAAGAGCAAGACATAATCTAAAAAGAGCCTATTTAGAATATCAATGGATTAAGGAAGGCCTATCATAAGATAAGTTCTAGGACAATAAAGTATACTCATGTTTAGAATACCAGCGAAAATAAGGAAGGTTTATCATAGTAATGAATGAAGATAGCATTATACGACTTGAGAATATTCAAAAAACATATGCTAACGGTAGTATAGAAGTAGAAGCATTAAAGGATGTAAATCTTGAAATTCAAAAAGGAGAGATGATTTCTATAATGGGTCCTTCTGGGTCGGGGAAATCCACTCTTATGAATATCTTAGGTTGCTTAGATACTCCTACGGAAGGCAGATACTTCTTAGATGATCTTGAGGTTACTGCGGTAAAGGATAAAAAACTTACCGAAGTGAGAAATCGAAAAATCGGATTTGTTTTTCAGTCATTTAATTTGCTTCCTAAACTTACCACCATACAAAATGTGCAGCTCCCAATGATTTATGCAGGAAAGTCCACAAGTGAACGAAAAGAACGTTCAATATGGGCTTTGGAGCGGGTAGGCCTTTCGGACAGGCTTCATCATAGGCCTACTGAATTATCAGGAGGGCAGAAACAGCGAGTGGCCATTGCTAGAGCGTTGATTAATGAGCCTGCCATTATTCTAGCAGATGAGCCAACGGGAAATCTAGACAGTCATTCGACAGAAGATATATTGGAGCTTTTTCAAAGCCTTAACAGTGAGGGAACAACGCTAGTGATTATAACCCATGAGGTAGAGGTAGCCGAATATACCAACCGAGTAATCCGAATTCGCGATGGAAGAATAGAAAGTGACATTAAAAGATAATATTCACAGTATCATAGGAGGTACTAAAAGGAATGAAACGCGGAAAAAAAATTATTATTATTGTATTAGTAGTAGCAGCTTTAATTATTGTAGGTAAATTAATTATTGATGGCTCCCAACGTCTTCCTGGGAATTTAGATAATAGCAATTTAGCCATAGCAGAGGTAACTAGGGGTAACTTAAATGTTACAGTATCAGGTAATGGTAAGGCAGAGTTTTCTGAAAGAGAAGAGTTAATAGCTGAAACTATTGGCGAGATAAGCAAGGTAAATGTTGTTGACGGTGATCCTGTAAAAAAAGGGGATGTACTTGCCCAAATAGATATGTCAGATGCTATATCTGCCAAAGAAGATGAGATAAAGCAGCTAAAGAATGGAATAAATATTCAACAAGTAAATGTAAAAGAAAAGGCTAGGGAACTAGATGAGATAAGAAAAACAAAGGATAATATTACTATTACATCTTCTTATACGGGTATCTTGTCAGAACTTTCAGTAAGAGTGGGAGACAATATGTCCACTGATCAAAGATTCGGTGCAATCAACGATAATAGTAAGGTCAAACTAACTTTACAGTTTGAAAAGGGTAAAATAGAAAACCTCAAATTAGGGCACAAGGTGAATGTGTACTTGATAGACTATTTGGACAAAGATGTTAAAACCAGCGGAGAGGTAATTTCAATTACCAATTCTCAAGACGGCGGGCAGGTAATAGCAGATGTTGAGGTTATCTTAGAGGGGAAAGATGGGTTTGAGGCAGGAGCCAACGCCTCATTTTCAGTAATCGCTAATGACACTCTAGTTCCGCCACTTAGAACAGGCAAAATTGAATGGATTGATACATATAAACTTACCAGTTCCGAAAGTGGAAAAGTTAAGGAAGTGTTTGTTGAGCAGGGAGATGACATCTCCAAAGGGGACGCCATTTTCGTTTTAGAAAACAAGAATATTGATTTAGATATCGAAAAAGCACAGTATGTACTTGATGGTGCCCAAATCGAGCTTGATAGCTTAAATGAGCAGCTAAGCAGGCTAAATGATGATTTGAATGATTTGCACGCTGATTCATTAATTGAATCGCCCATCGATGGTACAGTATCGGACCTCGATATAGCAGAAGGTGATGATATTAAGGTAGGAAAAGTAATTGCAGTAGTATCCACATATTCAAAAGTTATGATACCCATTCAAATTGATGAATTAGATATAACACAGGTTAAGGTGGGGCAGTCTGCCGAGGTTACCCTAGATGCTTTCGAACGTAAAACCTTTGTAGGAACAGTAGATAAGGTTGCAATAGAAGGGCTTAATAACATGGGGATAGGATCCTTTGAGGTAGTTATTCGATTATCTGATTCTGACTCTGAGGAAATAAAGCCTGGGATGTCAGCTAATGTTGAGATTCTTGTATCAGAAAAAGCAGACACACTCCTTCTTCCTATAGAAGCGGTGAGAAAGATAGATGGTCAGTATATGGTCAATATAGTAAAGAGAGATGTAATTGAAGGTACCGATATAAATCAAGAAGATATGATTCCAGTAAAGGTTGGATTGGTCAGTGATAGTTTTGTAGAGATTTTAGAAGGCCTTTCTGAGGGCGATGAGGTCATAATAGCTGGCCAAGGGCCGAATTATGACAATATGATGATGCCCGGTATGTATATAGAGTAGCAATTCATGGGTGTTAACGGAGGCGTGTGATGAAGTTTATACAATCGTTTTATATGGCTATTTCCAGCATTCTCTCCAACAAGGTTAGGTCCTTTCTTACGATGTTAGGTGTGATTATTGGTGTGTCTGCAGTTATAATGCTAGTATCATTAGGTGCGAGTGCGGAAACAATGATTACAGAGGAGATTGAGGGAATGGGCAGCAATCTTATTAGTGTCAATGTTTTCGGCTCCAGCAATCGAAAAGTCGATGTGGATGATTTTATGGAACTAGAAAATAGATATCCCAATGTCATTGGAGGTATTTCTCCCCTTGTACAAACAGAATCTACTATCAAATATAAAGACAATAATATGAAAGTGGTTGTAGAAGGAGTTCTTGAAGTTTATAATGATATAGTTAATTTGAACATTGAATCAGGACGATTTATTTCTAGTGTGGATAATGATTTTAAAAACAGGGTTGCCATAATTGGTAAGAAGGTTGTGGAAGAACTATTTGCCGATGAGTCACCCTTGGACAAGGAAATCTATGTAGATGGCTATAAATTTAAGGTAGTAGGGGTGCTTGAATCCGATTCAGGATCGGTGATGTCTAGCTCTGATGAGGTAATTGTTATGCCTCTTTTAACAGCCCAGCGTTTGGCTAAAACTAACGAGATAAACTCCTATTATGTTCAGGCAGCCTCCAAGGATACTGTAGATGCGGCAGTTGCAGTTATAGAAGACTTTCTTACCCAGAAGCTCGACGACAACAAATTATTTAATGTGTTTAGCTTGACTCAACTATTGGATTCAATAAATGTCATTACTCAAACATTTACTTTAGTACTGGCAGGAATTGCAGGCATATCACTTTTGGTAGGCGGCATAGGAATTATGAATATCATGCTTGTATCAGTAAGTGAAAGGACAAGAGAAATTGGAATAAGGAAGGCTATAGGAGCGAAAAAAAGGGATATTTTGTCCCAATTTCTTATCGAGTCCGGTATTGTTAGTGGATTAGGAGGAATAATTGGTATCATTCTTGGAGTCCAGGGCGCAAAGCTTGTTATAGGTCTTATGGATTTACAACCAACTATTTCACCTTCAACAGTTATAATAGCCTTTGCTTTTTCGGTTTTCATTGGAATTGTTTTTGGCATGTATCCCGCCAATAAAGCATCAAACCTTAAGCCTATTGATGCATTAGCGCATGAATAACTCTTAGCTTAAGTAATTTAATATAAATGATGCTATATATCCTAACTCTGTTTCTGGACAAAGAGATAAGGCCAATGTATAATATTTAGTATTGCATGACTATATGCTTTTTTAGAAGAATAAAAGTCTTTAATATGAAGGGAATGATAGATGTGAGCCTATTAGAGCTAGAACAGGCAGGCCTGGAGCTTGAGGTGCTTAAAGAAAACATTATAGAATTGGGGGATTCACTTTGACTTGCCTAGCATGAAAAACGAGCTAGAGGAGTTAGAGCAAAGGGCGGCTGAACCTGAGTTTTGGAATGACACCGAGAATTCGCAAAGGGTTTTGCAGCGGACGAAATCGCTTCAAAGCAAAATTGATTTTTACAATAACTTATTCAAGGACTGTGAGGATGTGATTATCCTTACAGAATTGGGGCTAGAGGAAAGGGACGAATCAGTTCTTGAGGAGGTAAGCCCTGGTCTTGAGGATATAACAAATAGGTATGAAAAGCTTCGTATAGAAACTCTCATGAAGGGTGAATATGATTATAATAACACCATAATCACTTTGCATGCAGGAGCAGGCGGAACTGAAGCAATGGACTGGGTCCAGATGCTTTTTCGCATGTATACTAGATGGGCTGAGAAGAATGAGTTTCAAGTTCGAGTTTTAGATATGCTTGACGGCGATGAAGCTGGAATAAAAAGTGTTACCGTAGAAATCACAGGCGAATATTCTTATGGCTATTTAAGGTCTGAAAAAGGGGTTCATCGTTTGGTTAGGATTTCACCGTTTGATTCATCGGGAAGGCGACATACATCCTTTGCATCAATGGATGTAATGCCTGTTCTAGACGATTCGGTTAAGGTAGATATTAATCCTGATGATCTAAAGATGGATGTCTATAGAGCCTCAGGAGCAGGTGGACAGCATGTTAACAAAACCTCGTCGGCAGTTAGAATTACTCATATACCTACGGGAATTGTTGTAGCTTGTCAAAATGAAAGATCTCAATTGCAAAATCGTGAAACAGCCATGAAGATGCTTAAGGCAAAGCTTCTTGAACTTAAAGAAAAGGAGCAGGCCGCAAAGCTTAGCCAGATTCAGGGTGAACAACTAGATATTGCTTGGGGAAGCCAGATAAGATCATATGTGTTTTGCCCATATACTATGGTTAAGGATCATAGGACCAACTATGAAGAGGGCAATGTTCAAAAGGTTATGGATGGCGGATTAGATGAGTTTATTCAAGCATATCTAAACCTTCAAAAGCAATAATATACAACATTTATAGATATAAAAAAATGCCAATACATTAATGAGATTTATAGTATTGGCATTTTTTTTATTCTAATTCTATTTCTTATATCGATACCTTGGTTTAATATGGGTTCTTTTTTTGGATCTGTTTTTCACAATCCGCTTTCTGATGTATTCGAAGAGCTTAATGCCTACAAGGATGACTTCCAATATGACGAGGCCTATTATAACAATAACTAATTCTTTGTTTCCCATGAGCCTTTCTATCAATACTTGTCTCTTAGTTTTTTGAGGTAATATGTCTCTGTCAGGATATAGCTCGACATTTATTATGGTATTGTCCTCAAGAATAAATGTTAACATACCTACTACGGTACTTGTTGTAATAGGAGGCTTTAACTTTGTTTGGTCAACACTTATGTTCACATCCTTAATGTAATCTTGTCCCTTAGGAAAAACATAATTTACCTCGGATTGAACAACGAGATTCAGAGACTGTCCCTCAACCGTAATTGATTGTTGGCTTGTGCCAGCTGATACAAGGCTTCCAAATAAAAAATTATCAAAACCATAATTAAGAATATTAATGGAATCGTTATACATGCTTTTTGTTGGAACGTCCATCAATAAACACACTAAGCGCATATTATTCTTTGTAACAGTAGTTATAATGCTTTGGAATTCAGAATCGTAGCCTGCAGTAACGCCACCGTCGGTGCCCGGATAGCTCCAGAACATATAATTAGTATTGGTCAATACTAAGGTTTTTGTAGTGTCATACCAAGGCTTTGCTTTAGTTGCAAATAGTCTATTAAAACTATTATTTTTAAGGGCATATTGAATAAGGATTACCATGTCATCCATAGTAGTGAACTGATCTTCATTATAAGAACCTATAGAATCGGTAAAATGAGTGTTTTGCATTCCCAGATTTATGGCAAACTCGTTCATTAATCCAACGAAGCCATCCTCACTGCCACCAACATGCTCTGCAAGAACTACTGTCGCGTCGGGAGAGCCTGTGAGTAATGATGCATTAAGAAGATTCTTTATTGCGTATTTTTCACCCACCGATAGTTTAAGAGTAGCACCCTCAATATTTGCAGCATCCTTACTGGCTATTATCATAGCTTCTGTATCAGCCTTTTCTAGAACGATTAGAGCCGTCACAATACGATTAACCAGAGGTGAGAGGGTATGTTCATCAGAAGTTTTAGAATACAAAACCTGACCTCTACGGGCATCAAAGAGCATGGCAGAAACGGCATCAGTCTGAAGAGTATCAATATCCTCTATAGCGAAAGATGCCACATCCAGCGAAACAAAAAGCCCGGTCGTTAATAATGCAATAAGTAAAAACATTACTATAAAACGCCGCCATTTATCATAAGAAAAAAGGCTTGTGATCATGGTTCCATACTTCCTTAATCGAATTAATAAAAACTGGAATAACAATACTAACATTATTTATGAGTATACTCCACCAAAAAGATGGAGTATACTCATAAATTCATTATAGCATAGTGACGCATACCTGTGTCAGATAAAGCGTTTCTCAGCAAAGACCAACATGATTATTCTAGTCTATTTCCCTGTTAATATCATTAATTCTCTATAAATTCGTTAAGTATTAGCCCACTTAACTAGCGGCAAATCAAATTTATTCATTAAGTTAGGATGTTTAGGCAATACCCTAAATGAGTAACCGTACTCGCCACCGTCAAGAAGCGAAATAGTTGTTTCATAGAAGTAGGTAGAAGCATCTGTTTGGCGAATCACATTCATTTCAATTGCTTTGCCATTAATAATCGTGTCATTATACAGAGGGCCATAATATGCCTCTACGCAAATATCCTCAGTGCTTAATGATCCTAATTGAACCGTAACACTTAATTGTAGCTCTTGACCAGAAAGCATATTATGATCTACCAGCCCGTGAATATCTTGGTTTGCCATTATGCCAACCTGTGGCCATGCACGTTGTACTTTCTGCTTCCAGTCACAAAGTTTATGGATAAATGCAAATTGTGTATCTCTAATTTTAACATTCCTCATAACAGCGGGAATGTACATTTGTTCGGTATAATTCTTTACCATACGGTGGGTACTATACTCAGGTGCCAATGATTTAATTGATTCCTTCATTCGTCCAACCCAGCCTTTAGGAATGCCATTTTCCCTGTCGTAGAACAAGGGGATAATTTCGCGCTCAAGGGTCTCATATAGTGACTTGCTATCAGCATCATCCTGTTGCTGTTCGTTTTCAAAGGGGGTATCATCGCCTATATCCCATCCGTTTGAGCCGTTATAGCCCTCACACCACCAGCCATCCATAATACTAAAGTTAATAACGCCGTTTATACAAGCCTTTTGACCACTTGTTCCACTAGCTTCTAGCGGGCGACGAGGATTGTTCATCCAAATATCAACACCTTGCACAAGATGCCTGGCAACGGTCATATTATAGTTCTCAACTAGGAATATCTTGCCTTTAAACCCTTCCTTCTTAGCAATATCATGGATGTTTTTAATAACCTGATGAGCAGGGTGATCAGCAGGGTGAGCCTTACCGGCAAAGATTATTTGCACAGGCATATTCTTATTGTTTAGAATCTTCTCAATTCTAGCTAAGTCTCTAAAAATTAAATTTGCACGCTTATATGTGGCAAAGCGTCTAGCAAAGCCGATTGTAAATGCGTTAGGATCAAGAAGACCATCAAGTTCGTTTACCTCATGAAGAGGAACCCCATTTTGTAAATATTGCTTCTTAAGTCTTTCCGTGATAAAGCGAATCATCTTGGTTTTAAGAGCAATATGTGTCTTCCAGATTTCTTCATCTGGGATATTATAAACACCTTCCCATACTGCAGAGTCGTAAATTCGTTCCTGCCATCCGGAAGCAAAGTATTTATCAAATAAATATTTAAATCCGGGTGCTAACCATGTCATGGTATGTATACCATTTGTGACATGGGTAACGGGGACTTCATCTTCAGGGATATTTGGCCAAACAGATTTAAACATGTTTCTTGAAACAGCACCATGAAGCTTGCTTACGCCATTTTTACGCCCCGACATATTTAAAGCAAGAACAGCCATATTAAAGACATTTGGTTCTCCTGGTTTAAGGCCTAAACTAATAAACTCATTTCGTTGCAGTCCCAATTGCCCCCAATAATTACTAAAATAGCGATCCATCATATCTAAAGGGAATACATCATTTCCGGCTGGTACAGGTGTATGCGTAGTAAAAACAGAAGAAGAATAAACAGTTTCTTTTGCCTCACTAAATGGCATATTCTTTTCCATAACTAACTTACGAGCCAACTCAAGAGCCATAAACGCAGAATGGCCTTCATTCATGTGATAAACTGTACCTTTGATTCCGAGAGCGTCTAAAGTCCTAATTCCACCTATGCCCAGCAGAATTTCCTGCTGAATACGAGTTTCTCTGTCACCGCCGTAAAGTCTTTCGGTAAGTGCGCGGTCAGGTTGGTTGTTTTCAGGAATATCGGTATCCATAAGATAGAGCTTTATTCTACCTATATTTATGCACCATATATGAGCGTAGACAATACGTCCAGAAAGCTCAACATATATGGTAAGATGATTTCCGTTTGAGTCGTAGACTGGATCAACAGGAAGCTGTGAATAGTTTACAGTAGTAAAATGAGTTTCCTGCCATCCTTCGGCATTAATACGTTGATCAAAATATCCTTGCTTATAAAAAAGGCCTATAGCAATAAAAGGAAGTCCTAAATCACTTGCAGTTTTACAGTGATCTCCTGAAAGTACCCCCAGACCTCCTGAATAAACGGGAAGGACCTCATGCAAACCATATTCAGCAGAGAAGTAGATGATTTTTTCGTCACTATAATCAGGATAATCCTTATTAAACCAAGTATCCTTGGTGTTCATATAAGTGTTAAAATCGCTTAAAACCTTATCGTATCTGTTAAGATACTCTGTATCAGTCAATTTTTCCTCAAGCTTTTTCACGCTGACTTCCTGTAGGAAACGAACAGGATTTCTGTTTAATCTTTCGTAGAGAGCTAAGTCAATATCTCTGAAAAGATCTGTTGCTTCGTTGTTCCAAGACCACCAGAAATTTCTCGATATATCCCTAAGGCCTGAAAGCCTATCTGGTAAAGTGGTCGTTACTTTAATCTTCCCTAATTTATACATTAATTACCTCCGCACTTAAAAGTCTGAATATATGTTTACCCATTTTCCCAGGTCAATAATACAATAATTTTCAATAATAATAAATAATCCAAAAATAATGCTCTTTTAGATATATGCTTACTATAATTTCTAATATTATAACCTCTACCTTATAATACTGTAAACTATTACCTTGATGCTATGTATGAAATTCATATGATAAGCTTAATTTTATTGCTTTTTTATTAGCTTTTTACCAAACATAGTATTGCTATGCGAGTATTAATTAAAATTATCGCTTACTAATTGCAGAAGAAGGAAAATATTGTTGTAAATAAACGAAATATATTATAAACTATGAAATATCAAAAGTTTTTTAAAAGTATATATCAAAAGTATTATAAATTAGTTCGAAGCTAGTTATTGGGAAAGGAATTATTAGTATGGCATCAGATAAAATTTTAGAGATTAACAAAGATAATTTTGAATCAGAAGTATTAAAATCATCAATCCCTGTATTGGTTGACTTTTGGGCTAATTGGTGTGGGCCTTGTAAGGCTATAGCTCCTACAATCGATGAATTGGCAGAAGAATATGACGGACGTTTTAAAATTGGCAAGGTAAATGTAGATGCGGAAAACTCACTGGTAAAAAACTTTAATATAATGAGTATCCCTACAATGATCACATTTAAAGACGGAAAAGAAGTTGAGAAAGTCATAGGGGCTCGTTCAAAGAATGATTTAAAAGGTATGTTGGAGAAATATATTTAGCAGAGGTTTATAATAATTATTGATAGGAGTGTTGGTTATGTCAGGTGAGAAAAAGTTTGGTACATCAGCCTTTGGATTTAGTAAGCCAGATGTAAATGCTTATATTGAAAGGTTGTTATCCGAGTTCGATATGCGGTTAAAAGAAAAGGATGATGAGATATCCAATCTTAAGCTACAAATTCGAGAGATGAAATTACGTTATGAATCAGATGCTCAGGATAACCAGTCTATAGCTAAGGAAAAAGAACGGATTGCCAGCGTACTTATCACAGCGCAGGAAACGGCCAACTCTATTGTAGAAGAGGCAAGGGGACGAGCGGACGACGAGAGAGTTCAGCTAGGTCAAACCTTGGAAAATGAGCGAGAAAAAATAATTGATATTAAGCGAGATATTAAAGCAATAAAAGCGCAAGTAACTGAAATGCTTGAAAAATACCAAGGCTCATTGGTTGACGCAGAGGAAATCATAGAAAATATGCAAGAAGAGTATAATGTTGCAGAGATAGATAGTGAAGAGAGTTATAATGGTATTGATTAATAAAAATAGCTTATTCGAATAATCGAAAAGCAAAAAATTGATTATAACCGTAACCCTGCTTTTCATAGCAGGGTTTTTTCGTAGGAAGGGAGATAATAAAATGAAGAAAAAAATATTAGATATACTGAAAACAAACTGTAGATTATCATCTGAAGAGATATCTGTTATGCTTGGAACGACTCCCGATAAGGTGGAAGAGACAATTAAAGAACTCGAGAATCAAGGTATAATAATTTCTTATAACGCTTTAATTGATTGGGAGAATAATGGCGATGAAATAGTTACTGCCTATATTGAGGTAAGAGTTACCCCTCAACGAGGACAGGGATTTGATAAGGTAGCAGAAAGAATCTATCAATATCCTCAGGTTACCACATGTAGCCTTATGTCAGGAGGATTTGACCTGTTTGTCATAGTAGAAGGAAAAACTATGAAGGAGGTGGCTCTATTTGTGGCCGAAAAGCTGGCTCCAATAGATGCAGTGCTTAGCTGTTCTACTCATTTTGTCCTTAAAAAATATAAGGCGAACGGAGTTATATTTAGTAAGAAGCTAAAGGATGATAGAGAGGCTGTTGTATTATGATAATGAGGGATATGATAAAAAAGAATATTTTAGACACACCCCCTTCAGGAATAAGAAAATATTTTGATTTAGTAAATGAAATGGACGATGTAGTATCCCTAGGTATTGGTGAGCCAGATTTTGAGACTCCTTGGACCATCCGCGAAGAGGGTATTTATTCTCTTGAAAAGGGCAAGACCCATTATTCATCAAATGCTGGGTTTATCGAGCTTCGCGAAGAAATCGCTCATTACATGAAGAATAGATTTTCTTTGGATTATTGTCCTAAGGACGAAATTCTTGTGACCGTTGGTGGAAGCGAGGCTATTGATATAGCCATAAGGACATTTGCAGGGCCTGGCGATGAAGTTATTGTACCAGAGCCATCGTTTGTAGCATATAAGGGCTGTGTAATGTTTGCAGGAGCAACCCCAGTTCCAATTGAGCTAAAAGCTGAGGACCGTTTTAAGCTAAAGCCACAACAGGTACTGGATGCTATAACAGATAAAACAAAGGCTATAATAATTGGCTATCCTAATAATCCAACAGGTGCTACTATGGATTATGATGATTATAAGGCCATTGTAGAGGTTTTGAAGGATAAAGACATAATAGTTATATCCGATGAATTATATGCAGAATTGACATATAAGGGTGAGCATGTTTCCATAGCTCAATTTCCTGAAATGAAGGATAAAACCATTGTAATAAATGGATTTTCAAAAGCATTCGCAATGACGGGCTGGAGAATAGGGTTTGCATGTGGAGATTCTGAGGCTTTAAATCAGATGAAGAAAATACATCAATATGCCATAATGTGTAGCCCAACAACTGCTCAATACGCTGCTATAGAAGCGCTGAAGAATGGTGAGCCTGAGGTCCTGCGCATGAAGGAGGAATACAACAGACGCCGCCATGTAATGGTAGACGGCTTTCAAAAGATTGGGTTAAGCTGTTTTGAACCAGTAGGGGCATTTTATGTATTTCCATCAATCAGCATATCAGGTTTGACATCTGATGAATTCTGCGAGAAATTGCTCATGGAGGAGAAGGTTCTTATGATCCCAGGCAATGCTTTTGGAGACTGTGGTGAGGGCTTTGTAAGAGCAACTTATGCAACCTCAATAGAAAATATTAAAGAGGCATTAAACAGGATTAACAGGTTTATTGTAAATAGATGTGGGACATGAAATCAGAAGAGGGAAGTAAGAAAACTGAACTGAAATGAGATAAGAAAGAACGGGCTATACAAGTAGCCCGTTCTTAATAGGTTGTTCATAGTAGGTCATTTGTAGCAGGTTTTTCATAGCACAGCTATGTACCCTTTTTTATAATCTGCTGCTTCATTTCTTCAACTATCAGAACATCTAGACGCCTACTTATGCCTAATATATCGCTTTTACTGCGCCCTGAAGAAATGGCTCGATTAAGCCTGCTCCTAACCTTTTCCAGGTTTTTCATTAGTAATTCCTCCAACGTTATACAAATAGACAAATTTTGTGTCGTTTTCTCTTTCTGAATAAAGATTAACATTAGTTTGACAAAAAGTCAATGAAAGTCGCACCAAAACTTGGATTCCGACATTTTACGACAAACTTTTTCCTCTTATTTTGCGCGAATGATCTCTTTTTTCAAAAGTACAACTTGATTTACATAAATGGCTTAGATATTTATTGAAAATCCATCTCTCAACTATTGAATGTTTATGATAAATAATGTATATTATTATCAGATAATAATATTAGATAATATCTGGAGGTTACAATATGGGAGATTTACTTAAGGGTAAAAACATACTCATTATGGGTGTTAGAAATAAGTGGAGTATTGCCTGGGGCATAGCCCAAGCGGCAAAGAATCAGGGAGCTAATATAATATACACATATCTTGGAGACAGAGAGCTTAAATCATTGCAAAAGCTTACAGCAGATATATCACCTATTGAGGCCTATTCGTGTGATGTTTCCAAGGATGAAGATATAAAAGATTTATTTTCTAAAATAAAAAGTAAGCATGGCGTACTACACGGTCTAGTTCATGCTATTGCATTTGCAAAACCAGAAGATCTTCGGGATACCTTTGTAAACACCTCGAGAGATGGATTTGTAACAGCAATGGATATAAGTGTATATTCCTTTATTGCTGTTGCAAAAGAAGCAAAGGAATTAATGACTGAGGGCGGAAGTATTTTAACACTGACATTTGGAGGAGGCTCAGCGAGGGTATCACCGGGCTATAATGTGATGGGTGTCGCTAAAGCTGCGTTAGAGGCTAGTGTTAGATATGCAGCACAGGAACTTGGTGGAATCGATATACGCGTAAATGCTATTTCGGCAGGCCCTATAAAAACAATGTCAGCAAAAGGCGTGCAGAACTTTAGCGATATTCTTTCAATTGTAGAGGAGAAATCCTTCCTAAAACGAAATGTAACGCTGCAGGATTTGGGCGGAGCAGCAGTCTATCTTTTGTGTGATCTTTCATCTGGCATGACAGGCGAAACAATGTATATTGATGCAGGATATAATAATATGGGAGTATAAACAGTATTCTATTACTCCTCAATGTGTAATCATGGGTGTAATAATGATTAATTAACCCACTTTATGGTTAAAATTATTGCTATAGTATATTCAACAAGCAAAGAGGTGCAAAATGGAATCATTTAAAAGAATACCCGCGCATATTGGAATAATACCCGATGGAAACAGAAGATGGGCTGAACAAAATGGTCTTCAAAAGAAGGACGGATATCGGAACGGTGTTCTGCCGGGATTTAAGATTTATGAGCATATGCTTCAATATGGTGTGAAGGAAGCAACTTTTTATGGGTTTACCAAGGATAATAACAAAAGAGAGTTAGGGCAGCGGGCCGAATTTACAAAAGCATGCGTAGATGCTGTTGAGCTTTTAAAGGATAGAGATGCGAATTTACTTGTTATAGGTAATACTGATTCAAAGGCATTCCCACAAGAATTATATAAGTATGCAAACAAAAGAGTCCACTTTGGACGCGGTTTAATAAATATTAATTTTCTTGTTAATTATGATTGGGAATGGGATTTAAACAATCTTATGAAGAGTAAGAATTTAGCCTCATCTGAGATCTCAAGGATCGATTTAATCATCCGATGGGGAGGCCGTAGGCGACTTAGCGGATTTTTACCAGCGCAATCTGTTTACTCAGACTTTTATATTATTGATGATTATTGGCCAAGCTATGAAGAAGGACATTTTCTTGAAGCTATGAGGTGGTACCAGGATTGTGATGTGACTCTAGGAGGCTAACAAACTCTCTTGTTTTGGCAAAGTTGTTTTATCCGAAATAGCTGGTCTATTTTATTTCTAAGGGTTTGCAACTAACTTTCCATAATAAATATGGAATAGAAAGCGTAAAATCCAATAAGGGAATAAAAGGATAAAAGTTTTTCACATTAAAATGCGGAATTATGGTAAAATAGAAGTAGGTGTTTAATTATAAATAATTGTGGTTGAACACTTATTTTTGTTATAACTTTCTAACTGAGTTAACCGTTATTATTACGGAGTAAGGAGGAAATGTGTTTAAGGTAAATGACTATGTCATATACAATACAATGGGAGTATGTAAAATTGTGGACATTCGTAAAGAAAAGGATATTAATCAAAATGAGATTGACCATTATATTTTGCATCCAGCATACGGAAACAATTTAACTATCAAGTCACCAGTAAACAATGACAAGGTTTTCATGAGGAAAATTCTAAAAAAGGAAGATGTACTATCCCTAATTGAGTCCTTCGCTGACCAAGAAACTAATTGGATTAGTGACGATAGACAAAGGAATCAAAAGTTTAAAGCCGCTCTTAAGAATGGTCAATGTGAAGACTGGGCAAAGTTAGTAAAAACGATATATGAGGAAAAACAAGAGAAAACTGCTAAGGGAAAAAGGCTGATGAAGGTTGACGAAGAAATAATGAAGGCAGCCGAAAAAAATCTCTATGAGGAGTTTGCAGCTGCATTAAACATAGAGCCTGAAGAGGTAGAATCCTTTATAGCGGAATATGTTTCTTGAGATAACTAAGACTAAATAAAATAAAAAATATGATAATAGTAGGATTTGTATAGCGACTAAAGTGCCATTGGGCACTTAGGTCGTTTTTTGTTCTGTGGCAGCTTTTGTTTGTATGCAGAGTGATATTATTATGATAAAATCAGAGAAAAACATTATTCGTCTGGTTAGTATAGCCTGAATAATTGTAAGTCTTATAAATGAATGCGAGTGCTTGTAAGTGTTCGTAAGTTTTTATGGGTTCTTGTGAGCGACTCATTATGGGGTAGTTGAGGGTACTTGTAAGTACTTGAGATTGCTTATGAATTAGTGTGCTTGCTTGTGAGCGATTGATGAGAAGGGACTGATAAATATACCCGAGAATAAATATTTAAAAATAAGAGGTGCGTCTGAAAACAATTTAAAACATATTGATATAGACATTCCAAAGAATAAGCTGGTGGTACTCACCGGAATTAGTGGCTCGGGTAAATCATCCCTTGCTTTTGATACCATTTATGCTGATGGGCAAAGAAGATACATGGAATCTTTGTCTTCATACGCAAGGCAGTTTATGGGACAGATGAAAAAGCCTGATGTATTAAGCATTGAAGGAATTTCACCAGCGATTTCTATATCCCAAAAGTCAACGAGCCATAACCCTCGTTCTACGGTGGGAACTGTTACAGAAATCTATGATTATCTAAGACTATTATACGCAAGAATAGGTACGCCACACTGTACTGAGTGTGGCAAAGAGATAAAAAGTCAATCAGTAGATCAAATGGTAGAGCAGATTATGTCGTTGCCTGAGGGTACGAAAATTCAGCTTTTAGCGCCTGTAGTTAGAGGTAGAAAAGGCCAACATGAAAAGGTGTTGGAGCAGGCCCAAAAGAGCGGATATGTCCGTGCGTTCGTTGATGGCAAGCAGTATGACTTATCTGAAGAGATAGTTCTTGAGAAGAATAATAAACATAATATCGAGCTTATCGTGGACCGCCTCATTATAAGGCCTGGAATTCAATCGCGCTTGGCTGATTCAATAGAAAGTGTCTTTAGATTAACAGATGGTCTTGTAATGGTGGATTTGATTGGCCAAGAAACGATGACATTAAGCCAGAAATTTGCATGTACCGACTGCGGAGTAAGTATTAATGATATCGAGCCGAGGAGCTTTTCTTTCAATAATCCATTTGGGGCATGTCCTGAATGCTTTGGAATTGGTTATATGATGAACTTTGATGAAGACTTAATCATTCCTGATAAAAGCCTTAGCATCAATGAAGGAGCGATAGCTGTTTATGGCTGGCAGTCTGCCCATAAGAAGAAAAGCTGGGCCAATTCAATTTTAGAAGCGCTTTCAAAAGAATTTGATTTCTCATTGGATGAACCTTTTGAATCTTACTCGAAGGAAATACAGGACATAATTATTTATGGCACCGATCGTACTGTTACCGTTTATTATGAAGGAAGATGGGGAAACAATGTTCATGATGTAACCTTCAAAGGCATCATAAGTAGTGTGGAGAAGTATTATAGAGAAACAAAATCAGCCTCTGCAAAGTTAGAGTTTGAATCATTTATGCGAATAACACCCTGTCAGCTTTGCCATGGTCAGCGACTAAAAAAGGAGTCCTTAGCTGTTACAGTAGCAGATAAAAACATATTCGAAATCACCGATATGTCTATAAAAAATCTGTATAAGTTTATAGATGACATTAAATTAACTGACTTTCAGATGACCATTGCAAATCAAATATTAAAGGAAATTAAGGCAAGAGTCAGGTTTCTAATTGAGGTAGGCCTTGATTACATGACATTATCAAGGGCGACTAGCACACTTTCAGGTGGCGAGCTACAGCGTATTAGGCTAGCAACTCAGATTGGATCTGGGCTTACAGGCGTAGATTATATTCTTGACGAGCCAAGTATTGGACTACATCAGAGGGATAACGACAAGCTCTTAAATGCCCTAAAGAATCTAAGAGATTTAGGGAATAGCGTTATTGTAGTGGAGCATGACGAGGATACCATGCGTGAGGCTGACTATATTGTAGACATTGGTCCTGGAGCAGGAGAGCGTGGCGGGCAAGTAATTGCATGTGGAACTGCCCAAGATCTTATGAAAAATTCTGACTCCATTACAGGAGCCTATTTAAGCGGAAAACTATCAATTCCTGTTCCGGAAAAACGTAGGATCTTTGATGAGTATTTGACTGTATTTGGAGCAAGGGAAAACAACCTTAAAAACATAGATGTGGCATTTCCTATTGGAGTGTTTACCTGTGTAACAGGTGTATCGGGATCAGGTAAAAGCTCGCTTGTTAATGAGATTCTATACAAGGTATTGGCAAAGAAACTAAACCGCGCTAGGACTATTGGCGGAAAGCATGATAGAATTGAGGGCATTGAGCATCTTGATAAAATTATAGATATTGAACAAAGCCCTATAGGAAGAACGCCTCGCTCAAATCCAGTTACTTATATAGGCGTTTTCGACTTAATCCGAGATTTATTTGCATCGACAACCGAAGCTAAGATGAGAGGATATGGGAAAGGGCGCTTCAGCTTTAATGTTAATGGTGGGCGCTGTGAGGCCTGTAAAGGTGATGGAACCGTAAAGGTTGAGATGCATTTTTTGCCTGATGTATTTGTTCCTTGTGAGGTTTGCAACGGTAAAAGGTACAATAGAGAAACATTAGAGGTGCATTATAGAGGTAAAAACATATACGAAGTTTTGGAAATGAGAGTTGAAGAGGCATTGGAGTTCTTTAATAATTTCCAAGCAATTAAGAGAAAAATACAAACTCTTTATGATGTAGGATTATCATATATTAAACTAGGACAACCCTCCACAACACTTTCTGGTGGTGAAGCACAGCGAATTAAGCTCTCTGCCGAATTGAGCAAAAAGGGTACCGGGAAAACGATATATCTTTTAGATGAACCTACAACGGGTCTTCATTTTGCTGATGTAAGCAAGCTAATAAATGTATTACAGGAGCTAGTAGACAAAGGCAATACCGTTATTGTAATAGAGCATAATTTAGATGTTGTAAAAACCGCTGATTATATTATTGATCTTGGCCCAGAAGGTGGCGATGAGGGAGGATATATCGTTGCAAAGGGTACACCCGAGGAAGTTATGAAGAATCCTAAATCTTACACGGGAAAATACCTAAAAAAGCACTTAGAAAGAACGTTTTCCCAATGGACAGATTAAGAAAGGTATAAGGTTGAAAAAGCATAGTTTATGAAAAAAGCACTGTTATTCTTACTTATATTTGCTTTATCGATAGGTGTAATTGCAGGATGTGGTGAAGTAGAGGATTATTTATTTCCTTATGAGAGTAGTCCGACTTCGATTATACTACCGACTGTAGAGCCTTTACAAAGTGAATCACCTGCAATAGAATCATCGGGCAAACCTTCTGATATAGAACAGCCAGAAAATGAGCAGCCTAGCTCCACTAATCCGGTTCAGGAGAATACTGATAATGAAAAGCTTTCGGAAGTTGGTACATATAATTCAAAAGATGAAGTTGCTTTATATATTTATCAATATGGAAAACTACCCTCAAATTATATAAATAAGAACGAAGCACGAAAATTGGGTTGGCAAGGTGGTTCGGTTGATGAATATGCCCCGGGTAAAAGCATTGGTGGAGATAGGTTCGGAAACTACGAAGGCCTTTTGCCTGAAAAGAAGGGTAGGTCCTATACAGAATGCGATATAGACACCTTAGGTAAATCCAGTAGGGGAGCTAAGAGGATAGTGTTTTCCAATGATGGTTTGATCTATTATACAGATAACCATTATGAGAGTTTTACATTACTTTATGGGGAGGATATATTATGAGGACTATAGTATTAGACGGCCAATATATGACTTCTAAAGAAGATACACACAACTATCTCGCCCAAAGACTGTGTTTTCCTAATTATTATGGAAAAAATCTAGATGCACTACATGACTGCCTTTTGGATATTAGTGAACAAACAAATATTGTTTTTTACAATACAGAGGCTCTTAATTTGGCATTAGAATTATATGCAAGCATTATGATTCAAGTATTTATGAATGCATCACAGGAGAATGATTTTATCGAAGTATTCTTTGATGGTTGCTCGAAGATAGAGCCAGGCCATGAAGTAAGTAAATAGTTTCGATATTCTAATCAAAATGGTCCAAAGTATAATTAAATAAAAGCTTGATTAGAAATAATTCCGTATTAAGATGAAAAAGTATATAATTATATATTGACAAATACAAATAATTAGGTTAACGTATATTTATACAGAATATCGAATAATAATGTATAAATATTCAATTTGTTTAGGAGGATATAACTATGAAGAAGACTATTTTACTTTCAATTATTATGGTAATGCTAGTTGTTACATTTGCTGGATGCGGTTCTCAAACAGACTCACAGGTTAAAGTTATCGATATCCAGTTAACACAAGAGGAGTATGCCTTTGGTGTTGACAAGAATCAACCTGAGCTTTTAGATGAGGTTAATGCATTCATCGCTCAAATTCAAGCAGATGGTACCTTTGATGCTATTTTGGATAAGTATTTTGCTGATGGAACACCTGAACCCGTTACATCAGGTACACTTGATAGCTCTAAAGATCAGCTTGTTGTAGCTACTAATGCAGCGTTTGAGCCTTTCGAGTATATGATTGGTGATAAGTACTATGGCATTGATATGGAAATTGCTAAATTGCTGGCTGACCATCTTGGGAAAGAGCTAGTAATCAGTAATATGGAATTTGCTTCTGTTTGTTTGTCAATTGGCCAGAGTAAAGCTGATATTGCTATGTCAGGCCTTACAATAAAAGAGGACAGAAAAGAATATGTGAATTTTACAAATAAATACTATGATGCAGCTCAGAAGATTATTGTTAATGCAAAAGAAAAAGCATTTGATGATTGTAAAACAGCTGCTGATGTAGAAGCTATTTTATCAGGACTTAAAAGCGACACAAAGATAGGTGTTCAAAACGGTACGACAGGACAATTCTATGTTGCAGGAGATCCTGACTGGGGATTTGAAGGATTTGATGTTGAGTGTGTAGGCTACACAGCTGGTTCATTAGCAGTTCAGGATATGTTAAATGGCAATATAAAATACGTTGTTATTGACGAAGCTCCTGCAAATAGCATTGCAAAAGCAATTAATAAGCTCAACTAATTATTCGGATTGCATCAAGATTATATTACATAATTAATAAATGGACTATCTTAGGATGCTAAGTGCATGCTTTTGCTACACAAGTACCAATCCTAAGATAGCCTTTTTAATGCTTATCTTCAAAAAAATAATTATTATCATAATATATATGTTATTATTATTGTATAATTGCATTTATATTATTATTAGATTAAAGGGAAGTGCTATGGGAAGTTTCGAGAGAAAAGTTGGGAAGTTTTGGGAAATCTTCATTGAAAATGATGGATATAAAAGGGTTCTTACAGGCTTACAAAATACTTTATACATAGCTATTGTAGGTTTAGCTATCGGGATAGTGATTGGTACAATAATTGCTATTATTGAGGTCGTACCTAAGTATAAAAAGTTGCCTAAAGTATTAAATGGTATTTCTAAGGTTTATGTGGGCTTATTTCGAGGGTCGCCTGTTGTTGTCCAATTATTAGTCTTTTATTATGTTATTTTCCCATTGATAGGATTAAACATTCCAGCCGTAAATGTTTGCGTGCTTGTATTCGGATTAAACAGCGCAGCGTATGTTTCGGAAATAATGAGAGGTGGAATTATGTCGGTGGATTCTGGGCAGATGGAAGCTGCGAGAGCAGTTGGCTTAAGCTATGGAGTCTCCATGATAAAGGTTATAGTTCCACAAGCAGTTAAGAATATACTACCCACCTTAGGAAATGAATTTATTGCGCTAATAAAAGAAACCTCTGTAGTAAGCTTTGTAGGCGCAGCCGATTTATATGTAGCCTTTAATTATATTGGTACTAATAGCTATGAGTTTATGGTTCCATATCTAGTTATGGCAGTAATTTATATAACTTTAGTTGCTATAATAGCATCTTTCGTAAAATTAATGGAAAGGAGCCTAAGAAAAAGTGATAGACGTAATTGATTTAAACAAACATTATGGTGAGCTTAAAGCCCTAAAGGGTATTACAACAACTATTCAAGAAGGCGAGAAAGTCGCAATAATAGGCCCTTCCGGGAGCGGTAAAAGCACATTTTTACGCTGCCTCAATTGCTTGGAGGATCCAACTAGTGGTGCTATTGTTTTTCAAGGCGTAAACATAGCAGATCTAAAGGTTGATATTAATATTCATCGCCGTAAGATGGGAATGGTTTTTCAACAGTTCAATTTATTTAATAATAAAACTGTAATAGAAAATATAATGATGGCTCCTTTGTATATGAAAAACCAAGAATTACGTAAAAAGAAGTCAAAAAATTTCTTTATTAAAATGCAGAATGTTTTTACGAAGAATAAGAAAGCTCTCTATGAGATAGAAACAACAAAGGGCAAAATAAATGATGAGGTAAAGGCAAATGCTATACGTCTTCTAAAGAGGATAGGATTAGAGGATAAAGCAGATGTTTTTCCTTCCACACTTTCCGGAGGACAAAAACAACGAATAGCAATTGTTCGTGCCCTTGCCATGAATCCGAAGGTTATGCTATTTGACGAACCTACATCTGCATTAGATCCTGAAATGGTAGGAGAGGTTCTTGACCTTATTAAACAACTGGCCGATGAAGGAATGACAATGGTAATTGTTACTCACGAGATGGGTTTTGCTAGAGAGGTGGCTACTAGAGTAATCTTCATGGATGAAGGCATGATTATTGAGGAAAACACTCCCGAAGAAATATTTACAAATCCTAATAATCCTAGGACAAAAGGTTTTTTATCAAAGGTATTATAGATTTAATGTAATATGAATATAATAGGCCTAAATGGCCTACTTCACTTTAGAGGGACTTACATTTTTTGCTTAAGATACTTTAATTTAATTCTAAATCTGATAGAATACTCTTATATTTAGGTGGGGTGAATGTTTAATGAGACGCATCAACCAATATCAAAAAACTCTTTTTGCTTTTCTATTACTTGCTATTATTTGCTTTTTGTTTCTATTATCTGATGTTTCACTCTTTGCTCAGGACAGAGAATACTATATTGATAAATATGATATAAATGTAGTTTTAAACCCTGATGGCTCAGCTGATATTGAAGAATTTCTCTACTATGATTTTGACGGACAATTTAATGGTGTGTTTAGAGATTTAGATTTTTCGGAAACTGACGGTATAATAGACCCTAAATTATATGTTATGAACTCCGATAGAAGCCTTTCTGAAATATCTCTGTATTCAACAGATGATCTTGATGAAGGTGGTATTGACGGAACCTATAATTCTGTTGAATCAGGTGACTTGTTGAAGTTTAAAGTTTTTTTAAAATCATATAATCAACAAAGAACATTTGTTTATAAGTATACCTTGAATAATGTTATTACAAAGTATGATGATATTGCTGAGTTTAACAGAAAGATTGTTGACTCAAATTGGGATGTTAGTCTTAATGGTATTACTATAAAGATTAAACTTCCCAAAGCAGCTAATTTAGAAGACATAAAGGTGTATGGCCATGGTTCCCTTTTAGGAGAATCAAAGATAATAGATGGGCAAAATGTAATTTTTACTGCTCCATTTGTTCGCCCAGGAGAGATGGTTGAAACATTGGTCTTGTTTCCTAGAGAACTAGTTCCTAATGCAAAGCGGGAAGTTGATAAGATAGCCCTACAGGAGATCATGGAAAATGAACGGGAATTGGCTGAGGAAGCTAATAACCAAAGGGAAGAAGCACGCAAACAATACGAACGAGAAAAACTTATAGATAATATAGTAAGAATAATTGTTGTGGCCCTTTGTGTAGTTTGGCTTCCCATAAGTATTTATATTTACTTTAAGTATGATAAGGAACTAAAGAGCGATTTTAAACAAAAGTATTATAGAGAGCTCCCCGGTGACTATACCCCTTCAGAAATGAGCCATCTGCTTAATAGGGGGGGTATATATACGAGGGATATTACGGCTACCCTAATGGATTTAGTAAGAAAACGTTATTTGCTTCTTACAACAGAAAAAGTCTTAAAGAAAAGATTAATTTTTCAAAATAAAGAAATAGAAGAATATGATGTTTCAATAAACCCAGATGCTCCTATCCAAACTTTAAAGAGACACGAGGAATTTCTTATAAATTGGTTTATCAAAAAATTGGGTAATGGAAAAAGTATCAGATTGAGCAGTATCTCTGATTATACAAAGACTGAGACAAACGCCAGAAGATTCAACAGTGATTATGAACATTTTGGTGAGCTTGTGGGTAAAGAAGCAGAGAAACTAGGGTTTATCGATAAATCAAGCAAAAAGGGTGGCACTATAGGCTCAATTCTTGCTGTGGTTTACTTAATTATTGGGTTAATAATATGCGTTGTTTTTTCTAACCCTTGGGGTTTCGCCTTGGTAGCAGTATTTTTAATCACTATTACTTTTTCGTCAAGAATCAGCAGGCGAACTCGCTATGGAAATGATCAAAAGGTAAAATGGGAAGCCTTTAAGAGATTTCTAAAGGATTTTAGCCAGATGGATAAAGCAGTATTGCCGTCGATTGTTATATGGGAGCATTATCTTGTTTATGCTATATCATTAGGAGTTGCTAAAGAGGTTATTAAGCAGCTTCCACTTGTTATTAGTGATAATGACTTTAATAATAATAACCTAACCTTCATGAGAGGTCCTGGCGGCTATATGGGATTTTCCGCTATGACTAATACCCTAAGCTCAACCATATCAACAGTCGATAACGCAATAAATAGTGCTAGGAGTGTTGCTAATTCTACATTATCCTCATCATCAGGTGGTGGCGGAGGATTTAGCGGTGGAAGCTCAGGAGGCGGCGGCGGTGGAGGAGGCGGTGGCGCCTTCTAGAACACCTAAACCTTATTAGGATAAATTCATATATTCAAGTTCATTGCGGCAATGCCGTTAATTATAATTAGGAGGATTGATACTATGTGGATCGCGATAGCTGTAATTGTAATTTTATTAGTGTATGTAATGGCCACGTACAACACACTTGTTGGAAAGAGAAACAAGGTAAGAAACTCATGGAGCCAGATTGATGTGCAACTAAAAAGACGATTTGACTTAATTCCTAATTTACTTGAGACAGTAAAGGGCTATGCAGCTCATGAAAAAGAGACATTTCAGGCAGTTACTGATGCAAGGACCAAGTATATGTCTGCAGAGAATCACCAAGATGCCATAGACGCCGACAAAACACTCACAAAAAGCCTTGGCAGACTGTTTGCAGTTGCAGAGGCCTATCCAGAGCTTAAGGCCAATGCCAATTTCCTTGAACTTCAGGGTGAGTTAAAGAATACTGAGGACAAGATTGGATTCGCACGTCAATTTTACAATGATGTGGTTATGGATTACAACAACTCTGTTGAGATGATTCCTTCTAGCATTGTAGCCGGATTATTTAGGTTCATGCCTGAAGAATTTATTACGGTTGATGAAGCAGAAGCTGCTGCTCCTCAAGTCAAGTTCTGATTAGAGCTAGACGCTGAACTTATACTTTTGTGCGAATTCTAATGAGCATCATCAAAGTACTTAATTTTTTCTTTACTCTTGAGACAAACACCTATTGTTTGAAAAAAGGCTTTTACAAAGCCTTTTTTCTTTTGTCTGTATAAGATCATTGATAAGCATATACTTTTGGGATGTTCGATTAGATAATATAACCATTAATATTAGTCTTCCTCAGGGAGCGACAAAGGAAGATATAAAGGTATTTGGCCATGGTTCTCTGTTAGGAGAATCGGACATAATCGACGGCCAAAATGTGATATTCACAGTTCCGTATGTTTTAAGTAGTTCGCTTAGTAAAACCATGAGCTTTGTAAGTTCGTCGATTAGTACTGCTAATAGTATTGCTACTTCAAGGTCATCCTCTTCATCAGGTGGTGGCGGCGGAGCCTTTTAAAACAAAAGCCAGAAGGATAGTGCTATTATTACAATAGTGTCGTACTTTCTGTAGTTTATTTCTTTATTGGGCTTGAAGATATTTTGGATGTTGAGTATAATAAATTTACCCGTTATTACTATTGAAGGTTTTAACGGGTGGATGAAATTAGTGCATACATTGTATGAATAGATAAAAAGCTATGAAAGAGATTAGTATGCTTGCTGCCTCTTCATAAAGAGAGTTAATGCCATGGCTGAAAGCATTAATATGAAAGCTTTAAGCTGAATTTCACTCCGGAGCTGCCGCCTGAAATAATAGTAGGAGCGGCCGGTAGAGCCCGTTAGAGCTATAAGTGCATGTGGATTTCTTTGGACAAATATTTGTAATACTTGCAGCAATCACAATATCGATTGCAGTAATTACGAAGATGCTGTATGGAATCCACATGAACATAGGTGGTACCGCAAGCTAACGCTTTGTCCTATGACAGGGCGTTTTTTGTTACAAAATAATAAATCCCTTATAATCGCTTTATATTTTATGTAGCGGATTAGGGAAATCTATTCTTTGATATTAAAGGATAAAGTAATAAGAAAAAGAGGTGTAGTAAGCAGGATGAAACAACAATTGGAATCAATTCAAAAACAAGCTATGGAAAAGCTTGCACAAGTTTCGGAACTACGAGTGCTGGAGGATTTGAAGGTTGCCTATTTGGGTAAAAAAGGTGAGCTTACGCAAATACTTAAGGGTATGGGTGCATTATCAGCTGAAGAACGCCCTGTAATAGGACAGCTGGCCAATGTTATAAGGACTTCCTTAGAAGAGGGTATAGCAAGTGCCAAGGATAGACTAATAAAAGAAGAACGAAATGCAAGACTTAAAGATGAAGTGATTGATGTTACAATGCCTGGCAAAATTAGACAGGTGGGTAAGAAGCATCCTTTGACAACTGTTTTGGATGAATTAAAGGACTTCTTCCTAGGTATGGGATATGAAATAGCCGAGGGCCCAGAAATCGAACTTGATTATAACAACTTCGAGGCCTTGAATATACCTAAAAACCATCCGGCGCGAGATACACAGGATACATTCTATATAAGCGAGAATGTGGTTTTGAGAACCCACACATCACCTGTGCAAATACGTCATATGTTGTCTAATACACCTCCAATCAGAATAATCTGTCCTGGTAGAGTTTACAGGTCTGATGCAGTTGATGCGACTCACTCTCCGGTCTTTCACCAGGTGGAGGGGTTAGTTGTGGATAAGGGAGTTACAATGGGCGATTTGGTAGGTACTTTACAGGCCTTTGCTAAGTCCATTTTTGGCGAGGACAGCAGAATACGCTTAAGACCTCATCATTTTCCGTTTACCGAGCCATCCGCTGAAGTTGACGTATCATGTTGGGGCTGTGGAGGCTCAGGATGTAGGATCTGCAAGGGTGAAGGCTGGGTCGAAATCCTTGGTGCGGGAATGGTTCATCCCAATGTGTTAAGAGAATGCAAAATTGATCCTGATATATATTCTGGTTTTGCTTTTGGCGTAGGTGTCGAGCGTATCACAATGGGCAAATACGGGATAGATGATATGAGATTGCTATTTGAAAACGATGTACGTTTCTTAAAGCAATTTTAAAGGAGGAAAGAAAGATGAAAGCACCAATTAAATGGTTAAGTGACTATGTTAATATAAATGTTCCTATGAAGGAATACATCGAGGCTATGACTATGTCGGGTTCAAAGGTTGAAGGTATTGAAGACATGGCCGGCGGCATTGAAAATATTGTTGTGGGGAAAATTATCTCTTTAGAAAAGCATCCTAATGCTGATAAACTTGTTGTATGTAAAGTTGATGTTGGAAGTGAAGTTCTTCAGGTCGTCACAGGCGCACCAAATGTGAAACAGGGAGATTATATTCCCTTAGCAAAGGTGGGTGCAAAACTTCCTGGGGGCAAAATTAAGGCTTCTAAGCTTCGTGGAGTTGAGAGCTATGGGATGATGTGCTCTATAGACGAACTCAATCTTACAAAGGATTCTTTACCTGATGCACCTGAGGATGGGGTTTATGTATTTAATGGAACACCAGAATTGGGAGCAGATGTAAAAGATGCTTTAGATTTAGATAAGATTGTTGAATTTGAAATAACCTCAAATCGCCCAGATTGCCTTTCGATTATTGGATTAGCTCGTGAAACAGCTGCAACCTTGGGGGAGGAATTTATTGGGCGTAATATCATAGTTAAACAAGAAGCTGCTGGTGACGTTAATGATTTAGTATCTATAAAAATTCAAAATCCGGATTTATGTTCTAGGTATGCCGCACGAGTCATTAAAGATATAAAAATTGAGTCATCACCTGCTTGGATGCAAAGAAGACTTGCTGCAGCAGGAATGAGGCCTATTAATAATATTGTTGATATAACAAACTATGTAATGCTGGAATATGGCCAGCCTTTACACGCATTTGATTTAGAGCAGGTTCAAGGCCGCAAGATTGTGGTGCGTACTGCTAAAGAGGGTGAAGCCATAAGAACTTTGGATGGGCAGGACAGAAAGCTTGATACAGAAATGTTGCTAATCTGTGATGAAAATCGTCCAGTGGCTGTTGCAGGCGTAATGGGTGGAGAGAATTCCGAGATAACTGATGATACGCATCTTCTGCTTTTGGAATCGGCTACTTTCAAAGGTTCCTCAATCCGTATGACCGGTAAAAAAATGGGGCTTAGAAGTGAGGCGTCCATTCGTTTTGAAAAGGGCTTGGATATAGAAAACACAATCCCTGCCCTTAATCGTTGCGCAGAACTAATTGAGCTTTTAGGAGCTGGTAAGGTTGTAAATGGTGTGGCGGACTGTAATTGTAAGCCATATGAAAAGCGTGTTATGAAGCTTGAACCCGAGAAAATAAATAGTTTTTTGGGAACAGATATTAAACTTGATGAAATGGTTAAGATATTTGATGCAATAAGCTTTGAAGTTGATAAAAACAATATGACATTGATTCTGCCCTCTTTCAGAAATGATATCACCGAGTTAGCTGATTTATGTGAGGAAGTAGCACGTTTCTACGGCTACAATAATATTAAGCCTAGCTTATTATCAGGTAAAGAAGCTACTCAAGGAAAGAAGACGTATAAGCAGAAGATGGAGGATAATGTACGAAATACTATGATGGGTTGTGGGCTAAATGAGGTATATACTTTATCTTTTGCAAGCCCTAAGGTATTTGATAGGATCAATCTTTCTAAGGACCATCACTTGCGGAATGCTGTTGCTATATCTAATCCTTTGGGAGAGGATTTTAGCATAATGCGTACAACTACATTGCCAGACATGCTGAAGGTTATTGCCACTAATAGCAATAGAAACATTCCTAATGCCGCACTATTTGAGCTTGCATATGTATATTATCCAGTAGAAGGGGAGGTTTTGGCAAACGAGAGGTCAACCCTGACTATTGGAATGTATGGTGGAACAAGTGATTTCTATGAGTTAAAAGGCGCTATGGAAGAGCTGCTTTCAACCATGGGTATTAAAGACTATGAGTTCATTCCGGAACAGAATGAGGCATCATTCCATCCAGGTCGCACTGCTCGGCTGTTTATTAAGAATAGTCAAAATGAAATGGTTTATGCTGCAATATTAGGTGAGGTTCACCCGGAGGTTGCAGAGAATTTTGAGTGTCCTGAGAGAACATATCTTGCCATGGCTGATATACAAGTATTGATAGAAGCTTCAAGTGTTGAGAAACAATATAAACAGCTTCCAAGATTCCCTGCTATTACAAGGGATTTAGCTATTGTAGTAAAAGATGAAGTATATGTAGGACAATTAATAGATTCTATTAAACAAAAGGGTGGAGAATATCTAGAGGATGTAAGCCTATTTGATGTTTACAAAGGCGCCCAGGTCACAGAAGGTATGAAGAGTGTTGCTTTCGCTCTATCATTTAGAGCCCAAGAAAGAACTTTAACAGATGAAGATGTAAACATAGCTATGGAACGAATTCTAAAGAACCTCGAAAAAGAGCATAACGCTCTGCTGCGGACGTAACACTGCTTGTGAA
>CAYMAE010000005.1:16630-20855 GCA_964388375.1 uncultured Ruminiclostridium sp. | reverse complement strand
CTGCGGACGTAACACTGCTTGTGAATATTAAGGAGTATTATCTATGCTAGTGAAACAGTATGATTA
Source organism: uncultured Ruminiclostridium sp. (assembly GCA_964388375.1). Classification (GTDB taxonomy): domain Bacteria; phylum Bacillota; class Clostridia; order DSM-8532; family DSM-8532; genus DTU059. The sequence continues at coordinate 20,789 of CAYMAE010000005.1, read as the reverse complement.
TCTTCCGGATGATGCAATTAATATCAGAAAAGAAGTATTCGTCTTAGAGCAAGGGTTTCAGGATGAATTTGATGAGAATGATACTCAAGCAAAACACTTTGTTGGTTATATAAACGATACCCCCATTGCAACATGTCGCGTGTTTTTTGATTCGGAAATTCAGAGCTATGTTGTTGGCCGGCTTGCTGTAATGAAGGTATATAGAGGGTCAGGATTAGGCAATGCCATATTAAAAAATGCTGAAAACTGCATAAAGGAAAGTGGCGGGACAAAAGTAATGTTATCAGGACAGGTGCGAGTTTCCGAATTTTATAAAAAACAGGGCTATCAGACGCAGGGCAATATTTTTATGGATCAAGATTGCCCACATATTTGGATGTTCAAAGAATTATAGTCGTTAAATAGCCCTTTATTTAATCATTAACCGCATACCTACACTCATTAATCCTTTAACCATCTTTCCTACTAGTTTTCTGGCGGCATGCCCCTTTATTGGATAAAAGAAATCTTCTCGTTCTGCGTAATAATTGTAATCTGCAGGGCAGTCTGTTTTATATTTCTCATATTGTGTCATCGCTTTAAAAGAGTGGAAGTATGCCCAATCTGGAAACCCTGGGAGCTTTCGCTCTTTCTTTATTAGAAGCTGATAAAACTTCCTAGCTGATTTTTTCACTGCTTTTTCCCGGCTTTTCTCTATACCACGCATGGATATAGGCGGGCATGTGAAGGTGTATTTCCCGGCTAATCTTCCGCCAACTGCTAATGCTGACACTTGCTCCCTTCCTTGCTTCGCACCCATTACACCACCTATTGTGGTTATTCCCAAAAACACGCTATCAAAGAAGCAAGGGCGGTGCATTGTATACGCCAGACGATCAATAAAGTTCTTCATTATTGCTGTAACACCCATGGCAAAGATTGGGGAAGCAAAAATAATACCATTAGCACTCTTCATTTTATCGCTGATAACACTAATATCATCTTTTAATGGGCATTTATCCTCACCCTTAGCGAAACATGTAAAACACCCTGTACAATACTTTATTTGATAGTCAGTAAGAAATAGATGTTCAAATTCAATATTTTGATCGATTAGCAAGAGCTGTTCCTTTATTTCTTCGACTGCATGATATGTATTGCCTTTTTTGCGGTAACTACCATTGATTACAACAATCTTCATGCCTATTTCCCTCTTTTCATAATAGTACTTGCATAGAATTCATTATGCTGCCTCATTTTTTGCTCAATATCTTCCATATCAGGGGAGTCTAATAGATAATAATGCTTAAAATACAAAAACATATTGTAAGCGACATATTCTTCGGCGAGAACTCTTGTATTCAGACCCGATAATCCTTCGTTTTTTATAATAATATCAAATAATGCTTGAACTTGTTGGGTTGGATTCTCGATAAAATTCTGTATGAAAAAATCTTTTGACGGTTGGCTTTTGTGTGGCTCCGAGGTCATGATGCGGGCGATTTTAACAATATATGGGTTCAACATTGTTTGTTTAAAATAATCAAAAGCAGTATTCAATAGTTCTAAGGTAGACAAATGTACTAATTGTTCTGCGTTGTTTTCTGAAAAGGAAGCCGCCTCAAAGAATTTATCCTTAAAAAGGGCATATATGCTAGTGAGAATCTCCTCCTTGTTCTTATAATGCTTATACAATGAACTAGCTTTTATACCAACTATTTCTGCGATTTTACGCATAGTCGCATTGGCATATCCCACATCCGAAATCAAATCGATGGCACATAAAAGGATTCTATCTTTTGTTTTTATATTACTTGAGTTTTCCATATATTCACCCAGACTATAAATTTAGCAAATAATACCAAATTACAATGCCAAGGGATTAGCTCCTCTCTTCAAATTATATTAATGCTTACAATTAGGATAACGCTTGTTAGCCTAATTGTAAGCTAACAAGCGTTATCTGTCAACAAATAATTACGGGGATGCTTTTGTCAGTGTATTGGAGGATTCTTTTGATCAGGTATCGTGATTACCCATCATCAAAGTCGCATCATAATGCAATGGCACATGACTAGCTTAAACAGCATAATATATAAAAGATAGACAACCTGGGGGTGAAAATATGAATAATCAAGAAATTGAGGCTTTGTTAGTAGATTATTTCGAAGTGGTACAGGCCATATTACAACTAAACTTTTTGTTATCGCAGATTCAGGCTGATATAGTCAGGCTAAGTGCCGAGGTTAACAATCAAGAGGAAATTGATCAGTTAATCCAAGCTTCCTTTATAATTGAGCAGTTAATTTTGCAGTTGACTATTATTTTAACATTGATTCAGGGTGAGATTGTAAGACAAAGTGACGAATATGCAGCTTAGCCGCCCAATTGATTTATGATTGAATAATGTATAGGGTGGGCAGTTCGCCTACCCTATTGCATTTAGCTTAATAAAATGATGCGTTCTAATTTATTGCATGTTAATACATGATTATTAGAAAAGGTTTTCTTTTTTTATTTTTGGCTATAATACCTTTTGTGCTTATTTGCCTTAAAAGGAGGAAAGAAAACTGTCCATAAAAAAGTATCCTGAAGAAAAAAGCTGTCAATCCACTTATCCATTGACAAGTCGCCCCTTAATTAATTGCCAGAACCCCTCCTCTTTGACATTTCATATGGGTATAGATATCGGTTCTACAACTATGAAGATTGCGGTTTTAGATAAGGACAACCAATTGGTATACAGCATTTACCGCAGGCATTATTCGGATTTACGAAAAAACCTTAACGAATCTTTAGAAAAACTATATAGTGTTCTTGGAAATATTCAGATTACAGCTGCTATAACTGGTTCTGGAGGGTTATCTATATGTAAAGCGATGGACATTCCCTTTGTTCAAGAGGTTGTTGCAGGAAGTCAGGCTATGAAACAGTACATCCCTGATGTAAATGTAATTATAGAGCTAGGCGGAGAGGATGCTAAAATAACATTCTATGAGCATGGTGTTGACCAAAGAATGAATGGCATATGTGCCGGTGGTACAGGGGCATTTATAGATCAAATGGCATCATTATTAAAAACGGATGCATCAGGATTGAATGATTTAGCCGAAAACTATAATGTCATATATCCTATAGCGGCTAGGTGTGGCGTTTTTGCAAAAAGTGATATTCAGCCATTATTAAATGACGGTGCAAAAAAAGAGGACATAGCTGCTTCGATTTTTCAGGCCGTTGTCAACCAAACAATTGGCGGACTTGCATGCGGTAGAAAGATTAAGGGAAAAGTTGCTTTTCTAGGTGGCCCTCTACATTTTTTGCCTCAATTGCGCCATAGATTCCAGGAAACCTTAGAATTAAGTGATGATCAGATGATTGCGCCTGAAAACTCAGAGTTATATGTCGCTATAGGTGCGGCACTTTTATCTCGGAAGTATCAGATGGATATTGCCTTAGAGAATCTGCAGGAAAAGGCTAGAATGAATAAAAACGACTATTTATTTGAAGCGGGACATATTGAGCCATTATTTCGAAGCGAACAGGATTATAGCAGATTTATAAAGAGGCATCAAAATCATCAGATCACAAGACGCGATTTGTCAAAGCAACAAGGCAAATGCTTTCTTGGTTTTGATATCGGTTCGACTACCAGTAAAGCAGCCTTAATCGATGAGGAAGGCAATCTGCTTTTTTCACTATATACAAATAATGACGGAAGCCCCTTAGATTCAGCAATAGACATGCTCAAAACCATCTATGAAAGCCTTCCTAAAGAAGCAATAATTGCAAGTAGTACCGTAACCGGATACGGAGAGAATCTAATAAAGGCTGCATTATCATTTGATAAAGGGGAGGTAGAGACCATTTCTCATTATACTGCTGCAGAACACTTTCTTCCCGGGGCTGATACAATTTTAGATATTGGTGGCCAGGATATGAAATGTTTAAAAATGTGTGATGGTGTAATAGACAATATTATGCTAAATGAGGCCTGCTCGTCGGGTTGTGGCTCTTTTATCGAGACATTTGCAAAATCTCTAAATATGAATGTCCAGGCATTTTCTGAAGTAGCAATGAAAGCTCAAAGGCCTACTGATTTAGGCTCAAGATGTACTGTGTTTATGAATTCAAAAGTTAAGCAGGTGCAAAAGGACGGGGCATCGGTAGGAGATATCTCGGC
>CAYMAE010000005.1:0-16530 GCA_964388375.1 uncultured Ruminiclostridium sp. | reverse complement strand
TTGTGTACTTACAGTCACTAATTTTTCAGATGGACATAGTTATATCAGCGGGAACCGCTGTGAAAGAGGCTCAGGTAAAGGCAGCAACGATAAGAAAAAGTCAATACAGATTCCGAACATATTCGATTACAAGCTTAAAAGAGTTTTTAATTATAAACCGCTTGTCAAAGCACCTAGAGGAGTTATTGGAATACCACGGGTTTTAAATATGTATGAAAATTACCCATTCTGGTTTACGTTTTTTACTGAGCTTGGATTTAGGGTTATTCTTTCACCACCCTCAAATCGTAAAATTTACGAATCGGGTATGGATACAATTTCGTCCGACACAGCTTGTTATCCGGCAAAGCTAGTTCATGGACATATTATTTCTTTGATTAATCAGAACATAAAGCATATATTTTATCCTTGTATACAAAAAGAAAGAGCGGAAATAGCCCAAGCAGATAACTGCTTTAACTGCCCTATTGTTACAGGTTATGGTGAAGTAATAAAAAATAATGTGGACGCTCTTAAAGAAAATCAAGTTATAATTCATACCCCATTCATTCCTTATGACAATAGAAAGAGGCTCATAGCAAGACTGGGTGAAGAGTTAAGTGAATTTCATATATCCTATAAAGAAATAGAAGATGCTGTTTCTAGTGCTTGGGAGGAGGATTTAAAATTTAAGGCTGAGATTCGTAATAAAGGCAATGAGGTATTTAAATGGTTAAAGGATACTGGATCAAGAGGAATTGTTTTATCAGGAAGGCCTTACCATTTAGATCCTGAGGTAAATCATGGTATTCCTAATATATTGACTTCTCTGGGATTAGCAGTTTTGACAGAGGACTCGGTTGCTCATCTTGGAAATGTACAGAGACCACTAAGGGTTTTAGATCAATGGTTGTATCATTCCAGACTATATGAGGCGGCAGATTTTGTTTCTAAACAGAAGAATTTGGAGCTTGTCCAGCTTAATTCTTTCGGATGTGGGCCTGACTCTGTTGCTGCCGAGCAAGCCCAAGAAATACTTGCTATAACAGGTAAGCTTTATACGATGATTAAAATAGATGAAGTAAGTAATCTAGGAGCGGTGAGGATTCGCTTACGGTCTTTGAAAGCTGCAATGGAGTCAAGAAGGCAAAAGAAGAATACTAATAATTCGTGTGAATCTAGTTGGCCGTTATTTACAAAGGAAATGAGACATAAGCATACTATCCTCGCACCTCAGATGGCGCCAATCCATTTTGAACTAATCCAACATGCTGTGAGAAGCGAAGGCTATCTTTTTGAAATTTTATCAACTGTAGAAAAGGAAGATATAGATGTTGGATTAAAATATGTAAATAACGATTCGTGTTATCCGTCTATAATTGTAGTAGGCCAGCTCTTAAGGGCTTTACAATCAGGAAAATATGATATAAACAACACCTCTGTAATAATTACTCAAACTGGAGGGCCTTGTAGAGCCAGCAACTATCTTGGCCTTTTGAAGAGGGCTATGAAATTGGCTGGATTTGAGCATGTGCCCATTATATCGCTTAATGTATCAGGACTTCAGAAAAACCCGGGCTTTAAACTGACTATACCTCTTTTGGCTAAAGTAATGATGGCGGCTGTCTATGGGGATCTTCTAATGAAGCTCTTATTACAGGTCAGGCCTTACGAACTAATACCAGGTTCAACAAATGAGATTTTTAATAAATGGATGAATATCTGTAAGTATAGTGTTACATCTATTAACAAAAAGGAATACCGTGAAAATTTAAAAAAAATAGTAGCCGATTTTGAAAAAATACGCATAAAAGACCAGACAAAGCCCCGAGTTGGTCTAGTAGGTGAAATTCTTGTAAAATACCACCCATATGCCAATAATAATATGGTTTCATTTGTGGAGGAATCAGGTGCAGAAATGGTTGTTCCCGGGTTTATAGAGTTCTTCCTTTATTGTGCTATCAATCATGAATTTAAGTTTAAGTATTTAGCCGGTAATCGTAAGACGCGATTAGTTGGAAATATTGTAGCAAAATTTATTGAAGGTTATAGAGATGATATGCGTATAGCACTTAAAAGTAGCAAAAGGTTTACGGCTCCGCCCACAATTTATGAGATGGCCAAGAGTGTGGAACCTTATCTTTCAGTCTGCAATCAGTCGGGTGAAGGATGGCTTTTGACCGCTGAAATGTTAGAACTAGTCCGTGAAGGAGCTCATAATATTATTTGCATGCAGCCCTTTGCCTGTCTGCCTAATCATATTACCGGAAAGGGAATGATAAAGCTTATCAAGGATTTGTATCCTAAGTCTAACATTGTTACGGTAGATTATGACCCTGGAGCTAGTGAAGTGAATCAAATAAATAGAATAAAGCTAATGCTAGAAAGAGCCAAAGAAGATAGTGTAATGTAATTATAGTCGCTGTCATAAAGGATTGCGTTAAACAAAAGAAGCGTTCTATAAGTACGGGTTGTGATTAAACTCAGACAATTACTGGTGAAGTAGTTAATTCGGCATTCCCCATTCTCTGATTCTTGCCTGGACAGCCTAAAGCATATGCATCTGTTGAGCGTATTTCGTGGAGAAATAATTGTCTTGCCAGATTATTTTCTGATTTAGAATAGCTTGCGGGCTTTGTAATAATGGGAAGAGAGGACTTCTTTTTCATATCAGATAAAAGGCTGCAGCCCGTTTCGTTAAACCCAAGAATACGGATATATTGGGCATAGTCATTTGATTTAAGGCTTTCTAATAAGTCTCCCGTCAAGCCTGTGAGTGCACAAATCATGATTCTTTTTATACGAGAGGCGGGATATCTTTTTGTTACAGCCCTGTTAACAAACTCTTCAATAGTAACTGATTCTAAAGCAGCGCTTTTCATGCGATTTTCTAGGCCATTTTCCATATAGGGAAGAAGGCTTATACTATTATTATCCATAGTTCTAAATAAATGTAGGATTGTGTTTTCAAAGCTTTCGAGAAAAACAGGACCTCTACCTAAGTTAAACTCGTCGCACAATAACTTAATACATGGTTCGGAAATACTATTAAGTAAGAATGAATCGTGCTGACATAAAGAGGAATCATCCATTTGTTTTATATAGTGACGAATTGATGTGGCACTCGAAAAATTCTGTGTTTGATTGATGCTATTATAAGGGGTGATATCATTAAAGGCTTGCCCTTTTCTTTTAATAGTAAGTGGCTTTATATTACTTCCAATTCGTTTAAGGGCCTTGATGTACTCAATAGCAAGAATATTGTTAGGCTTGTTAATTATATCAATTGTATCTGTATCACTAAGCGTGGCTTCAAGAGCATTCTGCCTTGAAGTAGCAAAAGATAAACCATCATTAAGTCCTGATTTTAATTGTTCTTTAAAAGATTCGCTTTCAAAGGCTAAGTGGTGAGCAGCAGTTTCTAAAGGCTCAATATTTCCTGTTTCACTTCCAAAGCACAAATAATCTACAAGACCGAGACCTTCAAGAATACTTATTGCTCCTGAAGAAAAATATTCTGCCGATCCACAGGAAAAGGCTGTGGGAAGCTCGATAACTAAGTCTGCTCCTGAAACAAGCGCCATTTTAGTACGAGCCCATTTTGAAAGGAGCGCTGGTTCACCCCGTTGGACAAAATTGCTACTCAAGACACAAACACAAGCTTTTGCGTCTGTCAAATCACGGGCATTCTTAATGTGATACTCATGCCCGCAATGAAGGGGATTATATTCGGCGATAATTCCAACAACCGACATATTGTATACTCCAATAAAAAACTTTGATATGGTTATTATAAGATATTATAGCATTATTATTGCTGTAGCAACAATAAGTTATGACAATGTTCCCGGAGGATTCATTCGCAATCTTTGATTGATTTAATGAGCGAAGAGTAAAAAAAGTGTAAGTTTTATTTGCAATTAGTCGGGAAAAAGCATGGAATAAAAAGATGTTGCCAGTGCGGTTAATCTGTGTTAAAATATATCTGGTTAAGGTGTTTTGCATTTGAGAGTGGGGGATTCCCGCTCTTTGTTTTTGTATGGGGAGGAATGAATGCACAAAAAGAATATTGCGCAAACAGTTGAGGAAATAGCTGAACCGATTGTGAAAGAAGCTGGATGTGAACTAGTTGATGTTGAATTTGTTAAGGAAGGAAGCAACTGGTTTTTAAGGGTATATATCGATAAGCCTGCTGGCGTATCACTTGAAGATTGTGAGAAAGTTAGTAGGCCGTTGAATAAAATGCTTGATGAGTTGAATCCTATTTCCCAAGCTTTTTATTTAGAAGTTTCCTCGCCGGGTGTAGAACGCCCACTTAAAAAGCCCCGTGACTTTGAGAAGGCTATAGGAAGTCAAGTGGAGATTAAGTTATATACTGCAATTGATAATACTAAAAGATTTGAAGGCGAGTTAATCTCATATGATGGAGATAAGCTCATAATAAGTACAGAATCAGGTAATAGACATGAATTTAAAATAGAACAGATAGCAAAAGCAAAGAAGGTCTTTAATTTTGAATTTGGAGGTAAGTAAAAGATGAGCGCTGAGTTGATTTTTGCCCTTGAACAACTAGAAAAAGAGAAGGGTATAAGTAAAGATGTTTTGATTGACGCTATCGAACAAGCGTTAATATCAGCGTATAAAAAGAATTTTGGATCCGGTCAAAGCGTAGAGGTGAATTTTGATAAACAATCCGGCGAAATTAAAGTATATGCTTTAAAAACAATAGTTGAAGAAGTCGTTGACCAAGGCATGGAAATGTCATTAGAGCAGGCAAAGCTTTTTGGTCCAGATTTTGAAGTTGGAGACATGGTTGAGGTGGAGGTTACTCCTAGAAAATTCGGGAGAATAGCCGCTCAAACAGCTAAACAAGTAGTAATGCAACGTATCAGAGAGGCAGAAAGAGGCCTTATTTTTGATGAGTTTGCAAATCGTGAAGATGATATTTTAAATGGAGTCGTAAGCCGTTTTGATAGAAGAAATATTGTAGTCGACTTAGGTAAGGTTGAAGCAGTTTTGCCTTCATCAGAGCAGACCCCGGGAGAGAAATATAATGTTCACGATAGAATAAAGGTATATGTAATTAATGTAAAGAAGACAAACAAGAATCCGCAAATATTTGTTTCGAGAACGCATCCAGGGCTTGTTAAAAGGCTTTTAGAGCTTGAAGTACCTGAAATCGCTGATGGAACAATAGAAATTAAAACGATTGCTAGGGAAGCGGGTTCCAGAACAAAGATAGCAATATCCTCTAAAAATGAAAATGTTGACCCGGTCGGCGCTTGTGTTGGACAGCGTGGAAGCCGTATTAGAGCAATAGTAGATGAACTTCAAGGTGAAATGATAGATGTAATTAAATGGAATAGTAATGATGAAGAGTATATCGCTGCTAGCTTAAGTCCTGCCAAGGTATTAAGGGTTGATATTGATGAGGAAAATAAAGTTGCCAGAGTCATTGTGCCCGATTTTCAGCTTTCGCTTGCTATTGGCAAGGAAGGCCAGAATGCTAGGCTCGCAGCAAAATTAACAGGCTGGAAGATAGATATAAAGAGTGAGTCTCAATTACGAGACCATATTGAATCACAGCTTTTTAATAATGATATAGTCTCTGATGATGAAGAAGGCGAAGTTGACGATATCGACTATAATAGTGAAGAACTAGTTGATTATGAAGAGCAAGAAATTGAAGATAATGATATCGACGAAGAGGACGTTCCATCTGATGATGTTTTGCAAGAAGACACTGACGTAGAGGAAGAGACCATTTCACCAGATGATGTTTCGCAAGAGGAAACTGACGTAGGAGAAGAGGATACTTCTTCTGATGAGGTTTCGTTAGAAGACGCTGACGGCGAGATAGAGCAAGAAGACCTAGTTGAGGATAACGAAGACGAGACAGAGGCATAAATACAAGCATTAATGGGGAATAGAGAATGAAAACGAGAAAATTGCCATTAAGACGCTGCGTAGGGTGTCGTGAAATGAAGGATAAAAGAGAGCTTCTTAGAGTTGTGAAAAACAATGAGGGAGTAATTTTCTTAGATCCCACCGGAAAGAAAAACGGTCGTGGAGCTTATATATGTAAAAACATAGACTGTTTTAATAAAGCTAGGAAGGCTAAAAGTTTAAGTCATGAGTTTTCCTGTGAAATTCCCGAAGATGTCTATGATGAAATAAGTAAACAATTGGAGGGCTATGGAGGAGAATAAAATTTATTCTTTTATCGGACTTGCAAAAAAGGCTGGCACAGTTTTAGCCGGTGAAGGAATTGTCAAAGCGGCTATAAAAAAACGGAGAGCTTTTTTAGTTATAATGGCTAAGGATGCCTCACCTAATACAAAAAAGAAAATTGAAACTGCTTTATTTAATAGTGCAATTACTATGCTTGAATTTGGAAATAAGGAAAAGCTAGGGCATACATTGGGTAAAGCACAATTTTCTGTCATTGCCATTTCAGATAGTGGCTTTGCAGGAAGGATAGAGGAATTGATAGAACACGTACAAAATAATGATGATAAGGCATACGGGGGTGGCTTTTTTGATTAAACTGAAAATTCACGAGCTTGCGAAGGAGCTAAACACTACTAGCAAGCGACTTATGGAAAAAATTCATGAAATAGGTATTTATCCTAAGAGTCATATGTCGACTTTAGAGGAGGATGAAATCGAGCGCCTTTATAAGCATATCGGTGTAGTTAAGCGTCCAAAAGAGGAGACTGGTACAGGCACAGATACGCCTGAGGTTAAGCTTGACCCCGTCGAGACTGCAAATAGAAGGAGTGCCCCCCGTATTATTCGTAAAACAGAGGTTGTTTTTCATGATGATCCTATTCAGAATGAGAATAAGGATAAGAAAGAGCGCAGAAGCTATGTTAGGAAATCGGATGGTAATGAGGGCCTCATGGCTGGATTTACTCGTGGGAAGGACAATACAGCAGCAAATGCAAGAAAACGTCCTAAATCCGAATCGGCAAAGCCTGCTGAAGACAATAAACCGATAAAAAAAGCAAAAGCCGGGAAAACCGAGGATAGACTACAGCAACCGGTAAATGATATATTAAGCGTAAAGAAGGTTGTAAAGAAACCTGAAAATTTAGATGCAGAGAGCATTAAAGCTAAAGAGCAGGAGATTATGCAAAAGGAAATATTATTCGAAGAGACCGGAATTCAGGCAATTAAGAAGGTTGAAAAAGTGCCTGTACCTGAAGTCCAAACTGAGGGCGAGAGCCAAGAGCAAAAGGACACAACAGCAAGCGCGACACCAAAAGCTGAGACAGACACAGTAGAGGATACTAAAAAGCCTTTAGAAGGCAAGGACTCAGCGAAGGAGCCTGAGAAGGCTACTGAGGTTGTCGACAAGACAGAGATTATTAAGGCTGAAGCAGAAAAATCATCTGTGGTTAAAAAGTCGGAAAAGGCTGAAAAACCAGTGTCTAGTAAAGGCACAGAGGTGGGCGTAAATACTCAATCTAAAGATGAACAAAAGCCAGAGGCAACTGCTAAGGTTGACGCTGATAATCGAGGGCGGAGTCAGGATGATAGGCCCCGTGCTGCAGGCGCACAAAGCCAACGACCAAGACAGGGTCAGAGCGAGGCTATAGCTCGTGATGGTAACCGACAAGGTCAGGGTGGATTTAGGCCACGCGATGGTGGTGCTAGACAACAAGGGCAGAGAGACGTTAGACCACCAAGAGAAGGTGGCTACCAAGGTCAAGGTCAACATCAGGGTCAGGGTGGATTTAGGCCTCGTGATAATAGCCAAGGCCAACAAAGAACAGGTGGATTCAAACCAAGGGATTCAAGAGACGGTGGACAACAAGCAGGTCAACGTCGTGGTTCCTATGGAAATTACCCTGCTTATGATAAGGATAAGACAGATAATCGCAGAGATGGAAATAGATTCCCAGGAAATAGAAATAAACCTTTAAGTATTCCAAAGCCTGTAACAGCTCCGGGTGTTACCGATGAAAAAGTTGCAACCCGCGGTGAAAGAAGATCTTTCCAAGAGGTCGCAAGGCAGAAGGAAGAAAAAAAGGATCAGAAGAAAGTACTTCCACGTACTTCTTCCACTAACACTGGAAGGAATAGGAATTTAAAAAATAAACTTGATAATGTAGTTGGTCATAAGGCTAAGGTTACTGATATGATGTCCGATGAATTTGTCATTGATGTTTTCTACAATGATCCTAATGAGGCAATTAACGCAAAGAGGGCAGAAAAACGTATCAGGAAAAATAGACGAAAGGAAAAATACATTCCACCAAAGGCTGTTTTAACTGATATAACAATTAATGAAATTCTGACCGTTAAAGAGCTAGCTGAAGCTTTGAAGAAGACAGCAGCGGAGGTAATTAAAAGATTATTCCTTATGGGAATAACCGCAACTCAAAATCAGGAGATAGATCTTGAGACTGCTGAAATTATCGGTGATGAATTTGGAGTAAAAGTCCATAAGGCGGTAGTTGTAAGTCAAGAGGATATATTATTTGATGATTCCGATGATAATGATAAAGATTTAGAACCCAGAGCGCCTGTGGTTGTTGTTATGGGTCATGTTGACCATGGAAAGACTTCATTACTTGATGCTATAAGAAGTGCAAATATAGCTGAGAAAGAGGCAGGCGGAATTACACAGACTATAGGAGCTTATACTGTAGATCTCAATGGAAGAGATATTACGTTCTTAGACACTCCAGGTCATGAAGCCTTCACAGCTATGCGTGCTAGGGGTGCTCAGATTACAGATATAGCTATTCTTGTTGTAGCTGCTGATGACGGAGTAATGCCACAGACTGTTGAGGCTATAAACCATGCGAAGGCTGCTGGGGTATCAATAATTGTAGCTATAAACAAAATAGATAAACCTAATGCAAATCCTGATAGGGTAAAACAGGAATTAAGCGAACACGGCCTTCTAATTGAAGAGTGGGGTGGAGATGTAATCTCTGTTCCTGTATCAGCAAAGAAGAGAGAGAATATCGATCAGCTATTAGAAATGGTTTTATTGACAGCAGATATTTTAGAACTCAAGGCTAATCCTAAAAAACAAGCCAAGGGTACTATAATTGAAGCCGAGCTTGATAAAAATAGAGGCCCAGTTGCTACACTACTAGTTCAGAGGGGAACTCTTAAAGCCGGAGATGCAATTTTATCTGGATCAACATTCGGACATATTCGTTCTATGGTAAATGACCGTGGAAGGAAGATTGATGAAGCTGGACCTTCAATGCCAGTTGAAATATTTGGACTTTCTGATGTACCTGCGGCAGGAGATATATTCTATGTTGTAGAAGATGAAAGAGTGGCTAAACAGCTAGCTGAAAAGCGTAAACAGGAAATGCATCAAAAGAATATTGGAAGAGTTAAGGTTTCACTTGATGATCTCTTTAACCAGATTCAACAGGGTAATGTGAAGGATCTGAACCTTATTGTAAAAGCCGATGTTCAGGGCTCTGTAGAGGCTATTCGCTCTAGTATGGAGAAGTTATCTAATGATGAGGTTAAGGTAAAGGTAATACATGGTGCTGTAGGTGCTATTATTGAGGCAGATATAAGATTAGCTGAGGTTTCTAACGCTATAATCATAGGCTTTAATGTGAGACCTACCGCTCAGGTAACCGAGCTTGCCAAGGATGCAGAGGTTGACATGCGTCTGTACCGTGTCATTTACGATGCAATAGAGGATATCGAAAAGGCTATGAAGGGATTGCTTGACCCAGTCTTCAAGGAAGTTGTAAATGGTCATGCAGAGGTTCGTCAGCTATACAAGGTTTCGAGCCTTGGGACTATAGCCGGATCATATGTTATTGACGGAAAAATCCTTAGAAACTCTGAAGTTAGAATTGTTAGAGATGGTATTGTTATAAAAGAAGGAAAACTTTCATCTCTTAAGCGCTTCAAGGACGATGCTAAGGAAGTTGCGACAGGCTATGAATGCGGTATAATGATTGAAAACTATAATGACATTAAAGAGGGAGACATTATTGAATCCTTCCATATGCAAGAAGTTGAAAGATAAGAAAGTCAATTAAAGAGACAATGTTAATTCACCGCCCTGAAGCCAGTTTGGGGCGGTGAATTTAAAATCATGCAATTTCAAATCTCTTTTTGGGAATATATATACTATATTGTCCCATCATATAATTTGGTATATATATAAACTCGTTATTGGCAGATGAAAAGGTGGCGTTTTTTATGGAAAGATCAGATAGAATTTCTGAAGAAATTAAAAAAGAATTAAGTGATATGTTTAGAAACCAAATTAAGGACCCTAGATTTCCCGAATTTGTGTCGGTTACAGCGGTACGCGTAACTAAAGACTTAAGGTATGCTAAAGCATATATAAGTGTATATGGGGACGAAGAGCAGAAGAGTAATGCTTTGACAATACTAACAAATGCTTCAGGTTTTATTCGCCATGAGATTGGAAGAAGAATCTCTATGAGGTACACTCCGGAATTCACTTTTATACTTGATGATTCCATAGAAAAGGGAATGGAGCTGCGAAGATTCATCGAGGAAACAGTTAAACCTGATGACGCAGATGCTCAAGAAGACTGAAAGATATAAACATTATGAGAACGAGGATATTTAACATGCTTGATCCAATACTTGTGAGCATATCAGAAAAGCTCATTAACGCTGACAACATTGTTCTTTTGCCACATATAAATGTGGATGGTGATGCTCTTGGAGCGTCTCTAGCACTCGGCCTTGCTTTGAAAGCAATGGAAAAATCTGTGGATGTATTGATAGACGAAGAGGTTCCTGCGAACCTTGATTTTCTTCCGGGCCAGGAACTGATAAAAGATAATCCGCAAAAAAAGTATAACGTTGCAGTAAATATCGATAATGGAGATATAACAAGGCTAGGAAAGCGTGAGCATTATTATGATGATGCAAAAATCAAGCTTAGTATTGATCACCATAATACAAATAATGTTGAGGCAGACCATTCTTATGTAGATACTAAAGCCTCGGCAACAGGCGAGATTATATACGATTTAATAACAAAATATCTTAATAGAGATATAGATAAGGACATTGCCCTTTGTCTATATACGGCTATTATCACAGACACAGGTGGATTTAGATATACTAATACCACCCCTGTAACACTTCAAATAAGCTCAGAACTATTAAAGCATGATATAGATTTTTCCTATGTAAATAAACGAGTTTTTGATATGGTTTCATATACTAAGCTCTATCTTATGAAGAAAACCATGAATTCCTTGCGCCTTATTGAGGACGGAAAACTTGCTGTGTCGTATTTGACATATCATGATATTAAGGATTACACCGCTAAAAGCGACGATTATGAAGGCCTTGTAAACATAGGTAGAAACCTTCAGGATGTAGAAGTTTCACTCTTTTTAAGAGAAGATTCGGATGGAACATTCAGGGGAAATCTAAGATCTAATAATTATGTGGATGTTTCAGAAATAGCTCATTCATTTGGTGGTGGTGGACATAAAAGAGCTGCCGGCTTTAATATTTCGGGAAGGCTAGAAGAAGTTATCAAGAACCTTACAGAGGCAATAGTACCTAAAATCCGAGGGGAAGCCTAATGGATGGAATATTTATTGTAAACAAGCCTAAGGGCATCACTTCATTTGATGTTGTGGCTAGAATGCGTAGAATCTGTGACACTAAAAAGGTCGGTCATGCAGGGACGCTTGACCCTGATGCAGTAGGAGTATTACCCGTATGTGTCGGAAGAGCTACCAAGATAATAGAATACTTAATGGAAAAGGATAAGGTCTATCAAGTAGAACTAATACTAGGTACGGCTACTGAGACTCAGGATTCCTCAGGTTCTATTCTTTATGAAAAGCCTGTCACAGCCTCAATAGAGGATATTGAAGGGGCTATAAAATCTTTTTTAGGTGAATCAATGCAAATACCACCTATGTATTCGGCTGTCCGGGTAAACGGTAAAAGACTCTATGAGCTTGCTAGAAAAGGCATAGAGATTGAGAGAAAGCCGCGTGCTATAACCATTTCTAAGCTTGATATACTAAGTATTGATAAAAAAGAAGATAAGGTAATTGCGGCATTTAATGTAGAGTGTTCAAAAGGAACATATATAAGGACGCTTTGTAATGATATAGGTGAAAAATTGGATTGCGGTGGGCATATGATGTCACTTTCAAGAACTAGATCTGGCCCATTTAAACTAGAAAATTCATTCACATTGGAATCCTTGGAGAATTTAAAGAACACTGATGATTTGCATTCGGCAAAGCTATCAATAGATAAAGCTGTTTTATATATGACACAGGTATATGTGAACGAGAACGAGGCCAAAAGGCTTAGAAATGGTCTTACAATACTGAAAGAAAGCTTGCAAACAGGCTTATCAAGGGTGTACCATGAAAATGGTGCTTTTTTGGCAATAGGCAAGACTGTCCTACAAAATGACAGGCCGGCACTTAAAACGCATAAATGGATTGACATAACATAAGTGTCAAGAGAAAGGACTTGATATTCTTGCAGGTTATAAATAAGAAAAAAGGTTTTTTAAGTAAAAATAGTGGTGTTGGATTAGGTAATTTTGATGGTCTACACATAGGCCACATGGCCCTTATAAATATCTTGATTAGCGAGTGTGCATTAAATGATTTGCATTCTATAGTCTATACTTTTATTAAGCACCCACAGAATATGCTCAGGAAAGCACTGATTGACCCACTCATTACAACTAATGATCAAAAAATAAGGCTTTTAGAAAGAACGGCTTTGGACTTTCTTTTCTATGAGACTTTTGATGAAGCTTATTCAAGGTTATCGCCCGATGAATTTATTAATAATATTCTCCTTGATAAATTAAAAGCCCGCCTTGTAGTGGTCGGCTTTAATTACAGATTTGGATATATGGGCAAAGGTGATGTTGAATATCTTAAAAAATGTGGGGAAAAGCTCGGATTTAGAGTTATTGTTGTTCCCCCGGTCAAGGTTAAGACAGAAATAGTTAGTAGCACTTTAATTCGAAATTATATCAAAAAGGGTAGAATGGAACGCGTTTTTCAGCTTCTAGGCCGCCACTTTTCATTATATGGAACTGTAGTTTGTGGAAGAAGAGTGGGACGAACCTTAGGATTTCCTACAGCAAATATTATGGCACTTCCTACTATGGTGGTCCCAGCAAATGGTGTATATATAACTAAAACAAAATTTGAGGACAAGTGGATAAACAGTATAACCAATGTGGGTGTTGCTCCTACTTTAAAGGAGGATAGTGTCTTTTCAATTGAAACCCACCTTCTTGACTATAATGAGGATATTTACGGGAAAAATATTGAGGTCTGTTTCATTCACAAGCTAAGAGGAGAGAAAAAATTTGAGAGCATAGAAGCTCTTAAAAAGCAGGTACAAAGCGATATTAAAAAGGCTAAAGCATATTGGGTAATATTAAAATAGATATCACATTAAATAAAGTCCTTTCCGACTATACGGAAGGACTTTATTATAATAAAAATATATACCGCGGCATTTGAACGTTTCTATAAACTTATTTTACGACTAACAAAGCAAGATTCGGTATCTTTGTCTTCACGTAACGAGTCTACCGTAGTAGTGTTATCCTTAATTGATTCGGGTGAAAATTCATAAAAGTCAGTTTCATAATTATGTAACACATGCTTGTCGCTTCTTTGTAGACGGGTAATTTTTTTGTAGTAGTCCATAAAAATCTCCTTTCCAATAATTAAAGATTTTCAAATAAATAGATATGGTTCCTTTGAATAATATATGACAAACATGTTGATTAAAGAAAAAACAGACACTAAGTCTTATTATATTCATACCACCACTATCAAGGTATAAACATAAAAAGATAGATTATTCTAAAAATGGGCACACTCTCAGTATATGGGGGTGGTATAAATGCAACTTAGACGCTTAAAATTTATTAAGTTTGTATTCTCATTCATGCTGATTATAGTTACAGTAAAATTATATACTATTCAGTTTAAATCAGGAAAGCAGTATTCATCTGCGGCAGCTCTTCAGCAAACTCGGAATAAGCTTGTATACAAAGAGCGAGGGGACATAATTGATAATAACGGGATACATTTTACTGGGCGAAAAAGTAAGTGGAAGGCTATATTGCAACCCTATACTTTGATTAATAATCCTATTAAGTTAAGAACAATAGCAGAAATCTTTGGATTTTCGGTTGAGGATCTTAAAAAAGAACTTGCGAAAGATATGCTACCATATATTATGGATATCACTCCAGCGCAAGCAAAAGCTATATCTGACTCATCTTTAACAGGAATAAGCATAATTGATGTGAGAGTCAGGTATGATGACGATACATTAGCTACTCATATTTTGGGTTATATTAATGAAAATTCAGAGGGCATGGCAGGTTTAGAAAAGGTATATCAACAGACATTAAGTCGCGGAGGAGGCATATATGCTGGGATTTTAGCAGATGCCGGAGATGGATTTATGAGTAATTTAGGTTACCGTGTATGGAATAACACAGGCCGAGAAAAACTCAATATCCAGCTTACCATTGACTATCACCTTCAAGAAATCGTAGAAAATACAATGGATAAAATGGTAGATAAAGGCGCGGTGGTTCTAATGGACATAATTACCGGGGAAATACTAGCGATCGCATCAAGGCCTGATTTTAATCCAACAAATATTAGACCATACTTAAATGATAATAATGAACCGCTCTTTAATAGAGCTATTGGAGCATATACTCCCGGTTCTATTTTTAAAATGGTTACGGCGGCTGCTGCATTAGAAAATGGGATATCAGCCGATCTTATCTATGATTGTCCCGGCTATGTAGAGATAGGAGGAATAAAAATGAAATGCTCTAGCCATGAGAGCGGGGGCCATGGGAAAATTAATATGGCTCAGGCTTTTGCTATGTCATGTAACTCATATTTTATAAACCTAGGGCAAGAAGTAGGCATAGATAAGCTTTTGGATACGGCTGAATTGTTTGGATTAGGCGAAAAGACAGGATTATCAAAGCAAGGAATTGCAGAATCAGAGGGCACTCTCCCTGGATACCTAACATACACTTCACCTGCTGAAATTGGAAATATTTCTATCGGACAAGGCGAATTACTAATCTCACCTGTACAAGGTGCCAATATGGCTGCAGTCATTGCAAATGGTGGAATTTTAAATCAGGCCACATTGGTCGAATCAATAGTAAACGATAATGGGGAGCGCATTAGAAATGTAAACAATCCCATATGGAGGCGGGCTATCTCTAAAGAAACAGCCGCTGCTTTACAAGGAATGATGCTTCTTACTGTTGAGTCAGGGACTGGAAGATGGGCCGATATTGGCGGGCATGGTGGTAGTGCAGGAAAGACAGGAAGTGCTGAGACAGGATGGGTTAAGGATAATAGAGATATATTACATGCTTGGTTTTCTGGTTATTTCCCAATAGATTGCCCAAGGTATTCACTCTGTGTTTTTATTGAAGATGGCACAAGTGGTTCAAGTAGTGCTGCGCCAATTTTTGCAGAAATATCTGCTCAGATTATGGATGCGGGTTATTAATAAAATCTTTGTTACTTAACAATCGATAAACTTCGGCATATTTCCCTTACCTTGCAAATTTTATAAGCCTACTAATACCAGACATTACAAGGGTAAAAAATAGGTAATATAAAAACTTTTCTTGTAAATTGTGGAATTGACAAATATAATTGTCTTATACGAAGCAAGGGAGGTTTTAGCGTGGATAGAAAAATAAGGGTATTAGTTGCAGATGATAATGTTGCATTTGGAATGATTATTACTGAATTTATGGAAGCCCAAACCGATATTGAAGTAACAGCCAGGGTGGAAAATGGCGAGGAAGCCATTGAGATGATTGACAAAACTACCCCGGATATTGTCATACTTGATATTATTATGCCTAGACTTGACGGCTTAGGCGTATTAACAAAGTATAAAAATCTCGAAGCATCTAAAAAACCACTTTTTATAATCTTATCTGCCGTTGGACAGGATGCAATTACACAGCAAGCCCTCTCCTTGGGTGCAATTTATTACATAGTGAAGCCTTTTGACCTTAATGTTCTGGTTGAAAGAATTAGGGAACTAGTAAGAACACATAGCCCGACAGTATTAAGGATGCAACAATTACAACAACCTGTAGATCTATCAAATACAAACAGTAATGATAGTGAATTTAGTGTTCAGACTAAAGTCACTAAGATTATGCGAGATGTTGGTGTTCCGGCACATATTAAAGGATACCAATACATACGCGATGCCATAATAATGGCAATAAATGATCGCGAAATAATAAGTGCAGTTACCAAAAGACTTTACCCTGAACTTGCAAAAAATCATAATACAACTCCGAGCAGGGTTGAACGTGCAATTCGTCATGCAATTGAGGTTGCCTGGAACAGGGGCAAGGTTGATACAATAAATAAATTATTTGGTTACACCATCAATACTCGCAAGGGCAAGCCAACTAATTCTGAATTTATTGCACTGGTAGCTGATACACTAAGGCTTAGTGAAAAAATAGCCAATTAGAACAATGTGAAGTTAAAT
>CAYMAE010000004.1:61094-67877 GCA_964388375.1 uncultured Ruminiclostridium sp. | reverse complement strand
ATGAGATTATTGTTACATTAGATTTTAATGATGGTGTGTTCTGTGATAAAATATGGACATGTGATTTTTCTTTTGATTATGTAAAGATTAATGGCTCTTATAGAAGTTGAGATTAATCAATGTTAAGAATGCCGTTTTTGTGGGTAAAAATTAATGAAGTTCCAAAAGGGAGGTTTTTACATGGCCATAAAGCAATACATACAGTTTTATGTTGGCGATGAATTATACGTTATCGGACTTACGCAGATCTACCAAATACTCAAACCACAGGAGATTTTTAATGTGCCTAACACCCCACCTTTCATCGAGGGGTTTATAAATTTGCGTGGTAAGGTCTTGACGGTATTTAACTTGCGCGAAAGGTTCAATATGCCTATTAAGGAAATTGATTCTAACACAAGAATTCTTATAATAAATTACAACAACATTCTCCTAGGCTTTATTGTGGATTCTGTAACTGAGATAATACGTGTGCCTGAGGAAGAAATTGAGGATGTTCCCGATATGTTAGATAATGTGAATAGGCGTTATCTGGCAAACGTGGCGAAGATTGATGATAAACTGATTCTGATTTTAGACTTGGATAAGATACTCTCTCCCGATGAAGAAAGTCAGGTTCTAGAAATGGTTAAACAGCATAAAGATGATGTGCTAAAATAATTGATTTATTCCTCTTTTGCTTTTGCAATTATAACCCTATTTCTTCCGCATGCCTTTGCCTTATAAAGAGCATCGTCGGCCATACCCACCAATTCTTGTGGTCTACTTGATATTTGCGGATATGATGAAACTCCTAAACTAATGGTAACTGACGCAGAGACAACTCTGTCTGTAACCATTAGTTTAGAAACCCCTTCTCTAATTTCCTCAGCCTTTTCGGCCGCTTGCTCCAATGAAGTATAGGGCATAATAATAACAAACTCTTCTCCACCATATCTAGCAAACATATCTTCTTTTCTAAGAGTCTTCATTATATACTTCGAGAGAGTTTTAAGAACAAGATCACCAAATAAGTGGCCATAAGTATCGTTAAACTTCTTAAAAAAGTCAATATCAAGCATTACGAAAGATAAATCATGTCCTCTTTCAACAGCATTGTTAAACTCCTCTTGAATCTTGTCATTGAAATACAAACGATTGTATGCTCCAGTAAGTGCATCGTGAGTAGCTAAATCATGCATTTGCTGATATAGTCTTGCGTTCTCTATTGCAATACTTACTTGTTGAGATATTACTTCTAATAATCTCATGTTCTCATCATCAAACGCATCCTTAATGCTATGTTCTATCAAGACGACACCTAAAGGCCTACCTTTTGAAAAGAACGGAACACAAATCAAAGATTGAATATTTCGCCCCTTGGTAAACGGGTAGTCACTCTGGTTTACATTATTATCTATCATTGAGTGGCCTTCTTTACTTGATTTAGTAATTATATCGCAATTAATATAATCGGATACTATGGCCAAATCCTTTTTGTCGAAGATACTAGACACCTGAACCTTAAGTTTGTTGTTTGGACCAGTACAAAGAGCGATGGTTGAATGATAAACCCCCATAACCCCTATAATTACGTCATTTACGAATTTCAAAAGCTCGTTCATATCAAATATTGATGTAATGGCCTGTGATATTTGCTGAAGCGTGTAAAACTCAGCTACGCTAGCTGTTAGCTTATTATTGGTTTGCTCCATCATATTATTAGTTTTCATTAGTTTATCATAATGACTCTGTATCTCATCTTGGGCTTGCTCTAATTGAATAAACTTATCCCCGAGCCTATCAATAAGTGTATTGTTTTCTTCCTCACTTTTTACATACTCAGAAAATATGCCTCCCCAAATAAAGCAGAAAATTAGAAACAAAATATACTCTACCGAAATTATGTTTAAATAAAAGAATGGTGAATCAAAAGAATGATCAATGCCCATTCCGATAAACTGGATATATAAATATTGGGCAATGTTTTGAGAAAACCAACCCAAGACTATATATAATATTGTGTCTTTAAAACCACGTGTTAGGCTTACAATAGTTATTGGCAACAGAGCAACAAAATAATACGCAATACTATTATACATGGTGCTAATTAGAAACACAGTAGTAATTATCTCAATAGCTTTGACTATTGTAATGAGCTTTTGCTTTTGATATATTAAAGTTCCTTTTGAGACCTTTAAATAACTTACAAAAATAATAATCAAGGCCAAAGCAGACTGAAGAATAATATGCTTAGCATCTAAAGACTGATAAACTACCTGCGTTCTTACATAAATATCCAATACAATTAACAATAAACATATAATCCATCCGTATTTGTTTATGCTTCGCTCAAATTTCATGTAGCTCATATAATTTTTTTCTTCGTAACCATGCTTCAAAGTATTCAAACGTTACCTCCCAATAGCTCCACTGGCATTATCCCTTCCAGAATATTTCGATTTCATCGCCAGCTTTGATTTTATCGGTGTAATTAGCATCTTTCGCGTTTAGCCTTAGTGTGATCATTCCCTTAGGTGAAGTTAAGTCAAAATCTATGTAATTAAACAGGTCTATAAATAAGTAATCGGATTGTTTTGGGGGCAAGTTTACTGATTTCTCATTAATGATAACACATATTCCATCTTTTTGAGCGAGTTTTTGTTCTGCTTCTTTAATAACAGCCTTAATACTAGCTTCGTTTTGGATTTTATGCTCTGAATCAATTATACCATATGATAATTCTGTAAAGCCACCAATACTTGGCTCTGATTTAACAGGTACCGAATATTTCTTTACCTTCCCTACAATCTGTTCTCCTGAAATAACTATAGTGCCCATATTGGCCGGAGCTCCATTAACAGTAAAATCCCATGCTGAAGGTTCTAGTTCATACATTTTTGCAATCTCCTGGAGAGCATACTCATATATTATTTCGATATTATCGCCTTGAATTACAGGTGTATCTGGCGAAACATCTTCATCATTGATATAAAATTTGGGGCCTATGGTCTTTGCATTTTCGTTATATTTTAGATAAATAGGCTCAACAGGATTCTCTATCAAATCCTTTACAAGAGCAGAGCCTTCTTTCCCATTCTCTGCAGGTATAACAATAAGCTTATCAGCAGGCTTTATGTACGCGTTTAAGCTGGATTCTTCAGAGTTTACATATATCTCAGCTGGCTTTCCCTGCCCGCCTCTTATCGTTCTATCCTTGCCATCAACATTTATTTTCAAGCTTTTACCCGTCTTGCATATAAGTTGATCAGGATTAAAACCTGCTAAAATAAGCGCGTCAGAGACTAACATCTTTCTGCAGTTATACAATCGGACCTTGCTTTCGTTCACAGTAACATAAAAGAAATCCTGTCCCTTTATTAACGCAGTTGTAACTAAAATAGCTAAGGGGGTAATTCCGTCAGGACCATCTAAGATGGCTTCATCGGTAATAACATTCTTTGCTATACTACGGTTCCTTACAGCAACTCTCTCTTTTGGCAATCCAATTGTGTCTGAAATTGCTTCACATAGGCCTTCTGACTGGCTGCCTCCACCTATTAGGAATATAGCATTCGGGGCTTTACCTCCATTTAGCTCTAGTATCTTTTCGCAAGTCAAATGCGCCAGATTATCTATTACAGGCTTTGTAACAGTTTTTAATTCTTCGGCCTTAGCAGTTACTTTATTATCAAGAATATCGATAAAAGTAATCTCTTTCTGGCCATTAGCTAAAGTAAGCTTAATGTTCTCAGCAGTATCGAAATCTACTAAATAGTTTTGCGCGACGGCTTCAGTTAATTCATCACCTGCTATAGGAGTCATTGCATAAGCAATTATCGTACCCGACCTAGTTATGGCTATGTCAGAGGTTCCTGCACCTACATCAACCAAAGCAAGGTTTAATAGCCGTAATTCCTTAGGAATTGTTATGTTTAGCGCTGCGATGGGCTCCAAGGTTAAGAAATCAACCTCCAACCCAACTCTTTCCATTACAGCGTGCAGGCTATCTACTACAGTTTGGGGAAGGAATGTAGCCAAGACCTCAACACCGGCCTTATTACCTTTATGGCCGATTAAAGTTGAAATCACGTAGTCATTTAGATAATAACTAACCACACTATACCCGACACAATAAAACTGATTCTTTTCACCGTTCGGATGATCTTTCTCAATTTCCGATTGCGCTTTCTGAATGCTGTCCATTTCTATAGCGCTAATCAATTGCGCATCGATTTCCTTGTCCTCTTCTATGGCACGCTCTGCCTTGATTTGACATGTCTTTAATACTCGACCGGCAGCAGCAATTGAGACTCTGGAAAGTTGATACCCTAGTCTGTTCTCTAAGGCTTTAATTACTTTTGCAGCCCCTTGGGCCACCTTGTCGATATCATGAATCTGACCGTCTACCATAGCACGGCTTTCATGAACAACCTTTTCAGCAGCCTGAACATAGAACTTGTCATCCCTTTGTACTCCAACAACTCCAATTATAGTACGGGTTCCTATATCAAGCGCAAAAATAACATCATCAGGCATCTTACCTAAAGATAGTTCTTCGTTTAATTGCATTTATTTCCCCCAAAGCTTATTAATACTATTTTATAGCTTTATTTTGATATGCGCAATACGACATAATACTACAAATCTCACATTTGGGTTTTCGAGCCTGGCAAACCGCTCTACCATGGGATACAAGACAGTGAGAAAAATTTGCCCACTCGCTTTTTGGTAGAAGCTTCATTATATCCTTCTCTATTATATCAGGATTCTTCGATTTAGTAAGTCCAAGACGATTTGAAAGTCTGGTACAATGCGTGTCGACTATAACCCCTGGCTTTGAATATATAGTTGACAAAATTACATTTGCTGTCTTTCTGCCTACTCCAGGCAAAGATAGCAAGTCCTCCATATTGTCGGGGACTTTACCATTATAATGGGTAAGTAATCTTGTGCAACATTCTTTTATGTTTTTGGCTTTATTCCTAAAAAAACCTGTTGATCTAATATCCTGCTCTAATTCCTGTAAATCAGCCGATGCATAATCCTCAGCATTCGGATATTTTTCGAATAAATCCTTGGTTACAATATTAACTCTTGCATCTGTACACTGAGCCGCCAGCTGTGTCGCTATCAGAATCTCTAAAGGAGATGTATAATCTAAAGTACATCTTGCTTCAGGATAGAGCTTTTTCAATTCACTTAGTATTATTTTTGCCCTTTCGTTTTTCCTCAATTTTGACCCTTCCCCCGTTTTTTCTCTTGTCGTTTATTATTTTCGCATCTTTATATGAGGATAAATATTCAGCCGCAGCACCATCCCATGAAAAATCTGTATTCATTGCTCTTTTTATAATTCCTGTCCATGCTTTATTATCATTATAAATCCTCATTGCTTTATTAATAGCTCGCTTAAATGCTTCCTCGCTATAGCTTACAAATGAAAATCCCGTTCCTTGTTCACTATATTTAGATTCGTCTATAACAGTTTCAGCTAGTCCTCCTACCCTATGAACGATTGGTATAGTTCCATATCTCATAGCTATAAGTTGACTAATGCCACATGGCTCATATCTTGAAGGCATAAGCAAAAAATCACTTCCTGCAAATATCCTTCGTGCTTTATCGGCATCAAATTCTATATTTACTGATACTTGGCCCGGATACTTTTGAGCAAATTCGGTAAAAATTCTTTCATAATATTTTTCGCCACTACCTAAGATAATTAGCTGGTAACCATTCTTTAAAATATTCTCAAATGCAGAGGGCATTATATCGATACCTTTATTGCAAGCCAATCTACTTATTACAGAAAAAAGCGGGGCATCTGTCATCGCGGCATTATCAAGCCCGAGCTCTTTCTTTAATTCAGCTTTATTTTTCTTTTTACCACTTGGATTGCTCTTACTATAATTAAAGTATATAGCTTTATCAGTCTCTGGATCCCAATTACATGTATCAACCCCGTTTGTCACACCCTTTATAAAGTCAGTCCGGTTTCTTAGTACACCGTCTAATCCAAAGCCAAACTCAGGGGTAAGTATATCCTTAGAAAATGTTTTACTAACAGTCGTAATAACATCCGCATAGTTAATTCCAGTCTTCATTGCATTAAACAAATCATAGTATTCTACCTTGTCAACCACAAACACCGAGTCTCTGACCGAAAAAAGTCTAAAAATATCCTTGCCACTTATGCCTTGATATTCCAGGTTATGAATAGTATATAGTATTGATATGTCGGAAAGCTCAGGAAAATTATGTTCATTTTCTCTTATAAGCATGGCAAGAGGCGCTGTGTGCCAATCATTCAAGTGCAGTACGTCAGGTTTAGAATCCATGCGTAGAATCATTTGAAGCACTGCTTTTGTGAAGAAGGCAAAGCGCTCTGCATCATCGTTATGCCCGTACACGTCTTTTCTATCAAAATAATGATAATTATCAATAATATAAGTATCGACAGGTGCATTAATCACCTGTCGTAGAATACAGGCTTCTTTGCGCCATCCCATTTCGACAGGAAAATCGTCCTTATATTGAGTTTGAGCAGTAATACTATTATTCCCAGGAATAACGATGCTAATATCAGCGCCAAGTTCCTTTAACTTTATAGGTAACTCACCTGCTACATCAGCAAGGCCACCAACTTTAATTAAGGGGGAGCACTCTGCTACAACAAATAAAATCTTTAGCTTGCTTTTCATATGAGACACCTCATTTACTTAAGATTGTACCATTATATGGCCAGCTTTAAACAACTAATCACGCCAATCTAGTCATGAGATAGTTCTCTTAATCACGCAG